>CALDQI010000851.1:0-1921 GCA_937911635.1 uncultured Pseudomonadota bacterium
AGCCAAGAAACACAGCCGTTGAAACAAGCCATGGCTGCCGGTGCCGCCTTTAAAAAGGACCGATCGGGCATCTTCAAATACACCTGTGGTGGTGCTCACCTCCTACAAGCCGGGGCCTACGCAACCGCTCGTGGGTTTAAAAACGAACAAACAGTCGCTGAACTCAAGACCCAAATCGATCTGATGTTCTATCGTTTTCCGAAAGAGCTTGAGATCTACGATGAATACATGAAAGCCCAACCCGACCAAAAGGTCCGCCTCCTCGCCCAACGGCTCAAGTTTGTTGGACACTTCTTGGAAAATGCCCAGAAGATGTCGATGATTGGGGTCTATAAACCGAACAACCTTCAAGTTCGATTGATGCAGGGTGCGATGGACCAACTTGTGCTGACCGTCCGAGCTCTTCAACAATCTGGCGTATTCAACAGCCTCTACAACTTGAAAGCCAACGACCCACAACTCTATCGAGACATCATCGGCGACTCCGCACATGCTCTCTACGCGATGTACTTGTTTAGTGGGAATCGCAGGGTTTTCTACTAAAAGTTGATTTGCGGTGCTGCAAAGACCAGACTTTCCTTTTTTCTCAAAGTTCGGGTACAGAAGTACACCTTACTTTTGTATTCTGCGGAGATTCTTGCCTCTTCAGATCCACTCTCAACTTTGAAACGGGGAGAATGGTGCCTACCAATCATCTCCGTCGTCTTCGCTCTCAAACAGAAAATCATCATTCGATTCTTCTTCAACCGAACCAACTTCGAGATGATCCAGCTTACCATTGACAAATCCGAGGGTGGCATTTTCCCCATTGTCAAAATTCGTGTACCCAAAAACAAAGTTTAAACGAGGGTATCTTTCCGCCAACAACTGGACGATGCGTATACACGGATCGTTTTTGGATGGAAAGTTGAATATGATTCGTCCATCGTTCTTTTCAGATATATTGCGAATCTCTTTAAATACTAGGATGCCATATCCATGGTCGGGTGAACCTTCATAGATATTGGCTGACTGAATCATGTCAGATTTGTAGTCCATGTCCCGAACTTCCGTCTCGAGATTGTACAAGGCTGCCCACATCGCAGACGGTGCTTGTGCATGCGTTTGGGCATGAATCCAAGCACTGAGTGCATCAAGGTCATCTTGAGGGCCATTGATCATTAAATCGTTTTCACAGGTATCTTTGGCCATATAAAATCCATGTGTAAGGGTGAATAGCGTATCGAATTGGGAACGGCTTTTCTAATTGTCGTATTTCAATACGTATCAATATACCAAACCACAATCAACACTTGATGCTTCGGGTCGGAAACTCAAATGAACCGATTCACCATCTCCCATACACTTTGACAATCCCATGTCAACTTGTGTTTCTATACGGAACGCCGGTTTTACAGAACTTCTGTGTGGATTGGAACCCTTAGAGAGAAGAATGGTTCACCTGAACCATTTCTTGATGGACTATTGATGAACGTAATAACCGGAAAGAGTTACAGCATTAGAACTACAAGACAAAGACAAAGTTTCTCCAGCTTGTACCACTACACCGGTAGAAAAACTAAAAAACCACCATCCCATTTATCCGCATGGTTCCAAGAATTACTGCCGCTACTCTCGTTATAACTACGGATATAAACTTGTCCAAGAGTAGCACCTGAAAGAGTAGATAACGTAATTGTTTCAGTCACAAATCCAGCACTTACAATATCAGTAATGACCAAATTTTGGTTTGAAGGAACAACTATAATTTGTTCGTTTGATGAACATGAACTTGAATATGCAGAAAAGACCGGATTACTCCCCATACTCACATTTGGTCCCTGAGGAAAAGCAAAGGTTTCACCGATAGACCAAATCAACAAGGCAACTGAAGCTAGTAAGGTTGAGAGTCCAAAATAATGTCGTTCCATGATTCACTCCA
>CALDQI010000852.1:0-3247 GCA_937911635.1 uncultured Pseudomonadota bacterium
CTGGACCCCCACGAGCGATAGGGGCTTCCCCGTCACCATCTTGGTCATCGTCGTTTACACCATCACAATTTGAATCTTCTCCATCGTACCAAATATCAACCGCACCAACATAGGTGTTCTCATTGATGTCATCACAGTCGGTTCCGCCATACTGATCGGAGTCAAATCCATCGCCGTCTTGATCAAAGTCGGAGAGTCCATCACAGTTTTGGTCAATAAAGTCGTACCAAATTTCTGTCGCCCCAGTGTTGACACTGGCATCGATATCCATACAGTCTACTCCACCATGGTCCATAGTGTCTTCCCCGTCGCCATCTTGATCAAAGTCGGATTGACCATCACAGTTCTGATCGATGCCGTCGTACCAAATCTCCGTAGCTCCACCAAAGATGGCACTGTCGGTATCGTTACAGTCTGTTCCGCCGTAGGCAATGAGGTCTTGACCATCTAGATCTTGGTCGTAATCAGAGTCGTTTCCACAATCTTGGTCTATGCCGTCATACCACACTTCAGGAGCCCCAGCGTATGCATTGCTGTCGCCATCATCGCAGTCTTGACCGCCGTACTGAATCGGGATCTGGCCATCGCCATCCTGATCATAGTCATCGTTTCCAGCACAGTCTGAGTCTACACCATCATACCAAGCATCCGGCGCACCAGGATACACTGTAGGGTCACTGTCGTCACAGTCCCCGTCGAACACATCTACACCATCGCCGTCTTGGTCCCCAGCCTGCGCATCCTCGTCAACCAAACCATCACAATCGTTGTCCATGCCGTCGACGTTTGAATCAGAGGCCGATGTGTTGATGAGTGCATTGGTGTCTACGCAGTCTGTTCCGCCATATTGGTCGGAGGTCTCTCCATCACCATCTTGGTCAAAGTCATCATCGCCAGCACAGTCAGAGTCGATGCCGTCGTACCACACTTCGATGGCGCCGTCATAAACGTTCGCATCGGTATCATCGCAATCTGGTCCGCCGACGGATATCGTGATTTGCCCGTCCATATCTTGATCGTAATCGGAGAGTCCATCACAGTTCTGGTCGATGCCGTCGTACCAGATTTCTGTAGCACTTGTATTGACACCGGCATTGTTGTCAGCGCAGTCTGTTCCGCCGGCAAACTGTGCATCCTCTCCATCGCCGTCATAATCGTAATCGTTCAGTCCGTCACAGTTTGAATCTACACCATCGTACCACGTTTCAGTGGCGCCCTCATACACCGTACCGTTGGTGTCATCGCAGTCTGTACCGCCATATTGATCGGAATCAAATCCATCGCCGTCTTGATCGTAATCGTTCAGTCCATCACAGTTTGAATCTACGCCATCATACCAGTCGTCGTCTTCAAAGACGAACTGCATCATGTCTCTTCTGTCGGTCGGGGTTAAGTTAACCCAACGAACTTCTCCTTGCTCTGTGTCTGAATCATAAATATCTTCACTCATTCTAATCACTCCACTGGTGTTCCGTGTTGGTCGCAATCGACCTCTTCCCCGTTTTCGTCAATGAAATAGTAGTCTCCTGTGTCGGGATCACGGTAAACTACAAAGTCGCCTTCTCCAAGTCCTTGGACCTCGGCTTCGAGTACGATGAAAACGCATGGGAATTTCAAGTTCCCTATGATGCGGATTCTACAGCTTTGTGTGAGGGAGTCGAAGATCTTTTCGGCTCCATCTGCCCCCACAAGCAGCTCCGCTTAGACGTTCATATGCTGTCGAACCCGCACCGCGTTGATGATGATCGCAATATCGTCCCCGGAAAGCCAGTCAGCACTTACTATAACGACCTCACCACTTACGATCCGTTACTTCTAGTCGATGGCGAAGTTGTCGTCAAGAAAAATGAAGAGATGCCGATGCCTAATTTTATAGGACGTACGGCCTTATATTATGAAGATCACTGGTTTGAAAATGCCTTATTTTTAAATTTGGGCGTCAGTGCACGTTATTTCTCTTCCTATAAGATGCGTGCTTACCATCCCTTACTCTCTGCTTTTGTGGTGCAGCCGCACCAAGAAATGGAAGGCTATCCTATTGTGAATGCATTCTTTAATATGAAAATCAGACAGACGCGCTTGTTCTTTGTTTTTGAGCATGTGAACGCCAACCGAAAAGCCGCAAATTATTATTCAGCACCCGGTTATCCCTATCGAGATATGCTATTTCGTTTTGGATTGGTTTGGAACTTCTTCCAGTAGCCTAACCGTTTGGCAAGTCACCACCCTCTTTAATAGGCAGTTTGGATGATCCCATCAAAAAGGCATCTACATGATGCGCAGCCTCACGCCCCTCAGAAATGGCCCAAACAATAAGTGATTGCCCACGACGCATATCACCTGCAGTGAAAATGTGGGGTACATTTGTTTGATATTTTTCATTTCCTTTTACATTGGTGCGTTCATCTTGTTCAAGACCCAAGCGCTCAGCGAGTGTTGGTTCTGGGCCAGTAAATCCAAGTGCTAATAATGCGAGCTCACATGGCCATTCTTTTTCAGAATTAGCCTCTTCGATAAGTTTTGGTCTTCCGCCATCTTTAGGTTTTTCCCAACGCACATTCACCGTTTTAAGCCCTTTCAAATGTCCCTTATCATCAGCAATAAACTCTTTGGTCATGATGCTCCACTCACGATGGATACCTTCTTCGTGTGAAGAAGTAGTTTTTAGTTTAAAGGGCCAGAATGGCCAAGGATGATCTTCAGTGCGTGTCTCCGCAGGCTTGGGCATAATCTCAAAGTTGGTTACGCTATTTGCACCCTGTCGGTTTGAAGTTCCAATACAGTCAGATCCTGTGTCGCCACCCCCAATTACAACTACGTTTTTACCACCAGCGTGTAAAGCTCCGTCTACTTCGGTTAGACCATCTACCCAGCGATTGCTCTTAGGTAAGAAGTCCATTGCTTGTACTACACCAGGAAGATCAGCTCCAGGAATGGGTAACCTTCTGCGGATGGTTGCACCACCACAAAGTACTACGGCATCAAAGGCTTCTAGTGCTGAAACGGGCATGTTTTTGCCAACTTCAACGCCCATTTTGAATTGTATGCCTTCTTCCTCTAAAATAGCCAAACGTCTGTCAATGACATTTTTTTCCATCTTAAAATCCGGTATACCATAACGGAGTAATCCGCCTACCTTTTCATCGCGCTCAAATACAGTTACTGTATGCCCTGCACGGTTGAGTTGTTGCGCAGCAGCAAGCCCTGCAGGACCAGAGCCAATAACGGCAACGGTTTTTCCAGCACG
>CALDQI010000853.1:0-3465 GCA_937911635.1 uncultured Pseudomonadota bacterium
TTGTGATAGTGCCCTGTAATTTAATCTACTGGGGCTGTACTGTACGAGGCAAGGTTATATTGTGCATCGGGGTTCGCTATATCCTTAAGTTCTACTTGGCTGAAAATGAATGAGTTGCCGCGGCTATCTGAGGAGCATTATATCCACCATCCACATTCGATAGGGGGATTACTGACCAACAATATCTGGATACTCAACCCGCACATACGACTCCTCAGTTACACTTTCCATATCCAAACTGAAAGTCTCCCCATTTGGCCAACGAACCTCAATACTGGTGGCGCACCCACGGTCACCAATGCCAAAGTGTAGGGCACGGGTGTCTTCGGAGTTGTACATTCCACGACTGGATTTCTTTTCGCGGATGATACTCTCATTGTCGAAGTTCACCGTTACTCGGGCACCAATGGCGTCGCTATTGATGGTGTCTCCATCGCCAACCAGTTCAAAAGCCATCCAGCGATTTTGGGAACCGATGTCATTGCGGAATAAGAAATTTGGTCGACCACCACCGGTGTCCCGACCACCGACCAATAAGTCGAGGTCACCATCACGGTCAATGTCTGACCAGGCGTGGTTCTGGGCGTTTTTCATACGACGCATCTCTTCGTTTTCAATGTCGTTGATTCCACTGTCAGGACCCAGACTGGCAAATGTACCATCGGGTTGTTGATGCATCAGACCAAACCAGGCCTTTTGATCAATGTCGTCATAGTTATTTTCATACTTTTTGTCTCGAGACAGACTGATGTCAAACCGTCCATCGTTGTCAAAATCGACCAACGCAGCATCGACATCGCCTTCATTGAAGGGTAGTTCACGTTCTTGAAATTCATTGATAAACCCATAGTCGCCATCAGGACCTTGATTAATTAGCAGCTGCGTCGGGTCAGACCATTTACGACTGTAATCAGAGTTGCTGGGGTGGGAGATGGTTGACATCAATATATCGAGGTATCCATCGTTGTTGATATCGCCACAATCAATGCCAAATCCATTGGAACCCATATAGTTCGAACTGGCGGTGTCCGGTTCAGGGTCGATGCCATAACCGGTGCTGCTTTGGTAATAGTTTCCTGTGGCAAGAGCGTGGAATCCACGTTCTTCGGCGACGTTGGTGAAGTTGGCGTTACCGTCGTTCTCCCACAGGGCATTGTGCCCATTTTCAACACTCACACCATAGGTCGCCACAAAAATGTCGAGGTCACCATCGTTGTCGTAATCACAGGCAGTAGAACCATTGCTGGGTTGGTCACTGGGTGCGGCAAGCGAGGCGTTTCGAGCATCAAAAGTACCGTCGCCATTTCCAAGGTAAAAGAAGTCTCGATAGGCGTAGGACGTTCCACCGTTTCCAACGAACAAATCGAGGATACCGTCTCCATTAAAATCCCCGAATAGCGCATTGGCAGCTATGGAACTGGATTCTTCAACACCGGCATTATCGAGTACGCCAAACCCCCCAGACCCATCATTGAGATAGATGGCACTGCGATGGTTCTGATACCCACTCAAGTCCAGACCCGCATACAAATCTTGGTCACCATCATTGTCTACGTCGGCAAAGGCGAAAAATGCCGCCTGTACATCACGTAGTCCCGAGGCATCACTGTGATCTGTAAAGGTACCATCACCATTGTTGAGGAACACGAGGTGTTCGAATGGAACCCCATTGGAGGCATTGGGAAACAAACTGTGCATCACCATATCATCAAAGCCATCGCCATTGATATCGGCAAAAGCCAAACGACTGTGGTCATTGATGACCGTCCCCTCTGGTGGATTCTCATAGAAATTGTCCACCCGTATACCGCTCGCATCCGAGATATCGGTAAAGAAATCAGTGGTTGGTACAATGGTGTCTCTGGGTTCACAGGTTGGTACCTTAGAGTTTTTGCAGGCCAGTAGTGAGGTCAGAATGGAGATGGTGATGATGGTCATAGTTTCCTCGGTTTGGGATATGGGACAGTATATCTCGAGATTGAAAGATGCAAGCCACTTATTCATGGACATCTTTGGTGTTCCCGGATGAAGGCTAGCCTGATTTGTGGTACCATGATGTACTGCAGAGTGATGGGATACCATATGACCCAGACGAATTGAAGAGATTCAAAGATTCTTATGAGGGTATTAAGGGGGGACCTAGATGAGTACGTGAGACTTGATCAGTCGACAACGGACACGGTCATGTGTTTTGTTGAACGATTTGTTGTTGACATAACATCATCATAAGTTCGAAATCACTGTGGTTAGAGAGGGATTCCTTACCATGCTGTATCAGGTATTGGAGATGCGGGATTGCCTGTAAAAAATCCTGAATACTGATTTGAGCGGTGACCAAGCATACACGAGCGATGATATTATTTGGATTGAAGTGAATGCTTCTTTTTGCATGATGTAGGGTTTGATGATGATTAAATTGCTCCAGATACATTTGAGCTAACCGCAGATGAATCTGAGAACCAATTTCATTGGGCAAGCCCTGAGTCTGTCCGTGTTCTAGTGCGAGCAGTAGGTACTTCTTTGACAGTTCAGGATTTAAGGACTTTTGTGCAAGACCCATTTGATATAAATAGTAGTAGTCTGTTGGGTTTGCTTTCAATTCCTGTTCCAATAAAAGCAGGTTTCTTTTGCTTCTGGAGCCATCACCCTGCACTTGATCATTGGTATAGCCATGGTGTGTGATCGTTACTGTACTGATACCAATCGATTGATTTTGTTGAAGGATTGAAGGTGAGATTTGCTCGTGTATACGTCCTGTAAAACGATACTCGGGTTTGTTTTTAAAGAGGCGCGTTACATAAGCCTCTTCAAATGTTGTGAGATTGTTTTGTGGCTGTAGATTTTTGATTCGGAGTTGAAAAGCATCGTGTTTGGACTCAGATATCAGTTCACGAATCAGTACATGCTCGGTAATGGTTTCATCGGCATCTAGAATCAGAATCCAGTCTCCTGTAGCGTGACTTAAACTAATATTTCTTGCTTTTGCAAAGTCATCTTCCCAAGGCGCTATGATTAGTTTGGTATTTGCCTCCTTTTGAATGAGTTGGGGTGTAGAGTCTGTTGGCCTAATTGATTGATTACCGGAATTGTACCAAATTCACTTGTGCAGTCACTAATTGAAACACCGCGGCCGGGCACACTGGCCGCACAAATATCCCAGCTGCGCCTGGGCACCGCGCCCTTCGCTGCCGCGGGCCGCCGGCGCACAGCAGCAGCCAGCGCATGGGGCGCGGCTCTGCCCGGCACGGGGATTGGATTCTCCCTGATGCCTTGCCCGCGCTGACGAGGCAGCGCCTCGCGTCCGTACGTGGCTGAGGCGGCGGCGCAGTGGACGCGGTCGCCCGTGCGACGCACCTCCCGTCCTCCTCTCCCTGGCCTCCTGCGGCTCCCCGTGTGGCTGCACCGCTTGTCGCTGCGCATGCCCATGTGTTGCGATGCGTGAGGCGAGCTGGTGTTGTCGATTGC
>CALDQI010000854.1:0-2615 GCA_937911635.1 uncultured Pseudomonadota bacterium
TTATCGTTTCTAGTAGCTTGTGAAACAGAACAAGTTTCAACACCATCAGTTGTTGAAGCCTCAGGAAAGTCCGAAGTTGCTGAAAAAGTTGTCGTATACTCCGGACGGAGTGAGTCTTTGGTTGGTGACTTGTTTACAAAGATGGAAGAAGAACTGAAATTGGATATTGAAGTTCAATATGGAAGTACTTCGGAAATGGCCACGAGATTTTTGACTGAGGGCGAGCAAAGTCCCGCCGATATTATCTTTGCCCAAGACTCTGGTCATTTAGGGGCACTTGCAAAACAAGGTTCATTGGCAACATTGTCGCCAGATTTGCTTGGCAACGTTGAAAAACGATTTCAAGCCAAGGACGGTACTTGGATTGGTACCAGTGGTCGACTGAGAGTATTGGTCTATGACTCCAAGCAGATTTCACCAGAAGAGATGCCCAAATCACTGAAAGAATTGAGCGATCCAAAATGGAAAGGGAAGTTGGGCTGGGCGCCTGGAAATGGTTCATTTCAAGCCCACGTTAGCGTATTGCGAAACGTATGGGGCGAAGAAGAAACAAAGGCTTGGCTCGAAGGGGTTAAAAATAACGACCCCAAAAGTTATCCCAAGAACTCACCTCAGGTGAAAGCAGCGAACGAAGGCTCTTTGGTGATTGGGTGGGTGAATCACTATTATCTTCACCGAGTAGATCCCGGAGGGAGAACCGCAGTGAACTACAGTTTTCCGCAGGAGGATGTGGGTAACATTTTGATGGTTTCTGGTGCCGGCATTCGAAAGGGTAGTGCAAACAAAGCAGCAGCGGAAAAGGTTCTTGGCTATTTGGTCTCTAAAGAGGGGCAGTCTCACTTTGCGATGAACAATTATGAATATCCGACGCGTCCGAATGTCCAGACCAATCCAGACGTCCCAGATTTGGATCTCAAGTCGGTTATGGATATACCACAAGAGTACTTAATTGATATTGGACCGACCAGAACTCTGCTACAGGAGCTTGCATTGCAATGATACGATTGATGGGGCTATTGTCGGTTTTGTTGACGATAGCCCCGTTAATCGGGATTGCTGCCCTGATTGTATTTCCTCCTCAAGACCCCTTTGGTGGCGAACCGCCATCATTGGGTTTGCTTTTTGTACAAACCGGTTTGACCAAACTGTTCGTTAACAGCATGATGGTGTCTTTGCTGTCGGCTCTCTTTGCGACCTTGGTTGGTGGGTGGCTGGCTTGGGTTGAGCATCGGAGTACGTATGTGGGTAAAAAAGGATTGATAGCACTATCGCTCATTCTACTGGCGACACCCAGTTACATTTTGGCTGCGACACTTTCAAGTCGCCTCAACACCATTGCGTCGCCCTATTTCCGCTTTGAAGGACTGTCTGCTTCTATTGTGTGTCTCACACTGGTGTGCATCCCGTACGGGCAACTCACCATATCTTCTGCATTGTCGAGAGTCTCAGGATCTGAAGAACAAGCGGCGAAGGTACTTGGCGCGTCTTCGTTTCAAGCCTTCAAGGTAGCCATTTGGCCACAGATCAAAGATGCGGTCGCACTGTCATTTTTTATCTCCTTTCTCTATGCCCTGTCCGATTTTGGTGCTGTCGCCACATTGGATGCTCCTGTTTTGACTTGGCGGTTGTATGAAGCGATTCGGGCACAAGACTTGGCCCGTGCAGCCATCCTTGGACTCGCGTCTTTGGTCGCCACCATTCCCATCTTTGTGTTGGTAAATTGGTTGCGTGGCACACCCAATCGGACGGCCAATCCAGTACAACCAGAGGCCAAATCATTGAAAGGCTTTGCTCTGGTTGGGACCTATGGTATTCACAGTGTCTTGATCGTTCTAGGTTTGATACTCCCCGTTTTAGAACTGTTGGTTTGGATTTCCGACGGGGTGAATCGTCAACTGACCTTTGTCTCTCAGTGGGACGCCACATTTGCAACGTTATTGTTGTCAGTTGTGGGGGCTCTGCTGACGTTGATCATGGTCCTGTCTCCGGCATGGCTCTATGTTCAGCGCTCTTCTTTGTATAAGAATGCAGTCTATTTGAGCAGCGCACTCCCAGGAGTACTGCTAGCATTTGGACTGATGGTGACCTGTTTATTCATCACCAAGTATACCGGTGGTTATGCGATGATTCTTGGGTCTGGCACATTGTTGTTTTTGGGCTATTCAATGCGATTTATGTCAGAAGCTTTTGGTCCCGTAGCCTCTTCGATGACTCAGCTCAATCCCAGACTTGCAGAAACGGCAAAGGTTCTCGATCGATTTCCCAACGACTGGCTCAAAAAGGTCTTTGTGCCGTACATGACTCCGAGTGTGCTCCGTGCATTTTTGCTCGTGTTCTTAGCCTGTATGAAAGACCTACCGATCACGCTCTTATTGGGTGGTGCAACAGGGTTTCGTACCCTTGCCTTTCGAACCTGGGATCGATACAATGAAGCGTTGTGGCACGATGCTGGTTTCTCTGGATTGATTCTGTTGCTGACGGCCTTTGTGATTACGACTGTTACCCTCCGATGGAAAACCAATGCATAGCGTTCGCAACCTCTCGCATCACTATGGGACTCAGCCCACCTTTTCCAATATCTCTTTGGATATTAAACAAGGGGAGTTTGTTTCACT
>CALDQI010000855.1:0-12339 GCA_937911635.1 uncultured Pseudomonadota bacterium
AGTTATGAACTATGGGAATCTTGTATACTATTGAAGAATACCGAATCAACTCTGTACAGACTGACATCGACGAACACATCTCTTGAGGATAATCATGTTTGAAACCAACCAAAACAACGCCGAACGCATCTTGCGAATCCTGATCGCACTGATCCTTCTTCCAGCCCCATTCGTCTTGGACCAAGGCGTATATACATATGTCTTGGCCGCTGTCGGTGCCATCCTCTTGTTCAATGGAGTGTCGGGAGCTTGCATGACCTACAAGATGTTTGGAGTCAACACTTGTTCTTTACCGGACAGCGACCCTGAGAAATAGTTCGGGGAATGAATTAGCACCAGATCTCAGCATACCAGCCAGCTGTATGCCCTTGAGGTAGTACCTGATACAGAACCTCGTATTCTGTCAGACTACAGCTCTCAGTAGGAAGCGTACGGTATCCAAACTCTACCTAATTGCATCCGATAGCATTGATTTGCTCACAGCCAACCCACCCTTCTGGAATACAAGTGTTGGTAAATCCATGACATTGACTGGGGTTGTCAGAGGGTGCTGCGTAGGTGATGGCGGATCCGCAGCCCATCTCCACCGACATGCAACCTACACGCTGGGGATTATTGTCCCAGTCGTAACATTCATTTCGTTCATCGTACTCCACTTGCGAGGCGGTAATCACCGTACATTCATCCGCAGAAGCGCAATCTGCAACAGACAACTCACTGCAGTCCTCTACCGGACTCGTATCGGTATCGGTATTGGTATCGGTGTCAGAGTCTGTATCGGAATCGGTATCTGTACCGGTTTCATCACTTGGCTCATCACCCGTATCGTCAACGGGTTCCAAACCGGTATCACAAGCCATTTCCGTACAAGAAATCACAATCCCTCCGACAAACCCTTCGTATTCCTCACAGAAGCAGCTGTTGCAACCATCAGATGCATCAAACCATTCACCAACTTCATAGGTCTCCCCATCAACCTCACAAGTTAACGGTTCTTTCTCTTGACAGGCGAACAAAAGGGGAAACAAAAGCATAACGACTCCATTGGTTTCGATTTGAATGAAACTCACTTGCAGGATAGCACAGTTGATGGTTCTGTTTGCAAATTTCGGTCCAAAGCACAGAACCTCATCGGTTCTCTAGTCTTTACGTTTATTGAATTAATGATATTGAAAATTTGCTACCATACGATTGCAGATGGATTCAGCACACTAACCTTGGGAGAATAAACATGAAAGAAAATTTAGGAATGGACTGGGTTGATGGCGTCTTAATTTCTGGAATGTTTGGGTTGGGCATTGGGATTTCAAGTTTCATCTCTGGTTTAGAGAGTCTGTCCAGCACAATCGCAATCGGTGGAGTTTTTTTGGCTCCAGCAGTCCGACGGTATGTCCTTGGTCCTCCTAAGTATGGAACCCCTAAAGAAGGTCTTTTATATTCCTTATCCTCTCTTTTTGGTCTACTATTGATGTTCTTTTCAATGGCGATGTTTTGGCTAGCCAGCATAGCCTTTCAACACTCTTTTGAACCACGCCCCAATTTTAGACTCGAAGCACAACAAGCAGAAATAGAGATGCGTGAAAAGTATGGCGACCTCGACATAAACATCGGTGTACTGGTCCCTGCAGGGACATCTCCGGAAGAAATCGAAGCACTTGAAAAGGCGGAGGCAGAAAAGGAAGAACAAAGACGCAAAGCGGAACTGGAGGCAAACATCAAAGAACGTGAAGCAAGATACATCGAACACATTAAAGGGCGACGTCAAGATGGAGTGAATATGAGTATGTATGCACTGCTGGTTTGTGCCCTTGGAAGTCTTTTGCTACGCATCCGATACCCATGGGGACAAAATTCTGAGTGAGCCCCACTTATACAGACGTTACTTTAATTTGACGTCCTCGCCCTCCTCCATATAAAGATGGGCATGTAGGGATGGGTGCTATCTTGAAATCACTAAATAACTTTGCATCTTGATGTTCGCACCAAACCCTTGTCCGGAATTGCTGGCTTGAGGGACATAATCCGCACCATTGAACAACCCCTGATAGGTCACCGTATTGATTGCGCCCTTTTGTACAGAATCCGTCACATCAACAATCCACGGATCGACCTGCATACCTGGACACCAGCCACCCCGCCCAAATGGCCATGTACCAAACTGATTTGGTGTTGTTCCCATTGGGATTTGATCAATGCACCCTCTTGGCTCTCCTGCTTCTGGATGGTCTTTCACATATTCCGTACCGTTCACTGTGAAATGATGGGTGTGATTGCAAAACTCTGCACAATTTTCTATATCGGCTCCCCAACCGTGACCGGAAATAACGGCATACAGTTCTACACGCGTTGCGTCACTTGGAATATCAATCTCAAGCGGTTCATACTGGCTGTTGTATTCCTGATTGAATCCGCCACCATTAAAGAGTGGTACTGCTTGCTGAGCATTCCCTTCTTTACCTTGATTGGAGAAGTGGAAGTTGAGTGTGTTTCCATACCCGTAGCTGCTCTGGAACCGGATGGTTTTCTCTCCACCCTCTTTCATCATACTCAGTAGTGGACTTGAATCCATCAGCCAATGACCGCCCCTCGCATAAGAGGTAATCCAGCGCCCAATCTCTGTGTTGCAAGCGCAGGAGCAGTCATCAAATCCAGTTCCGTCCTCGTTGCAGGTTTGAGTTGCAGACACCGTGTCACCCAATGGATCTACACAATCACACTCCATGGTCTCAACAGGGATATCGGCTACGTAACCCTCACAATCCACGACATCGCTCGCGTCCGTTGACAATCCTTCGCAGTCCGTCGCAGAAGAACACTCTGTAATCGTCCAGGTACCTGCACTCCAGACACCACCAGCCCAAACACCACCAGCATCCTCACAGGTTGTTTGATCAACGGAAACTCCATCAGAGCACACTTCCGTTTCACAAGTTGCCTGATCAACTGAAACACCGTCTGAACAGACCGCTGTTTCACAGGCTGTTTGGTCGAGGGACACTCCGTCTGAACAGATCCCAATGTCACCGTTCACGGAACAAGAACCCATCTGACCAGAAACTGCCACCTGGCACGCCTGATCGGAATATTGATTGCTTTCAGCCTCCTCAGAACACATGTAGGCATAGATCAAATAGTCCCACTCACCGCAGTTTTCATAGAACGGGTCGCCACATTCTAGCTCCAGTTCCATATGTAAGGTATCATACTGAGCCATTTCAGTAGCATCCGGTAGACTCAACTCTGCATACCCACTGCTCACAACAGAACCATCAAAGGATGTGTAGACTGTGGAGCCCAGAGTCGCTATTTCTTCTTCAAGCAATACCAAATAGTTGTAATGCTCAGCCTCAAAAGCAAGCCCCTCCATACTACCGGTCCAATCACTGCCAAATGGCAATGCCAAATACCCAATCTCTGCATATTCTTGGGTCGGCATCAAGCCAAACGCCCAAATCCCAGAACCGTTCAAAAATGAAGAGATCCCGTCGGCTTCCCATGGGCTTTCAGTGATAAAATGTACTCTATCGGACCAAAACGCTTGTGCATCCTCATCCAGTCCCAACAGAAACTGATCAAAACGCTCTTGCAATGCCAACACCTCTGTTTCCTCTTGGCCTTGATTGAAGCTCCCAAAGAAGTAGTGCGTATTGCTTGGGGTTGCATTGATCAAATCCTCAAAGTCAGACCCCCACACTTGCGCAGGATAATCATAATCGGGATGGTGATTGAAAAACAAATAGGAATCACAGCCATTCCAGTTCTCCGCCAGATTCCACTCACCTTCCGTTGTATTCAAGGTAAAATCACCAGAAATGGATCCATATCCACTGCCCGATGCTTCTTCAGAAAAGGTCTGCTCTGGCAACCCCAGCGTTTCACAGTACGTGGGTTCTACAACCACAGCCGGTTCTGAAGTATCCACGACTTCTTTCGATGTACACGATATCAACGTTCCTAAAATATGCACCAATAACATTCCGCCTCCAATACACATCGATCATACCATAAAACACACAATCTATTTCAAGTCTAAGACTGCATCCGTTATCTTAGTAACATATCTGTACAAGCTATGGACACTGGAGTATCGAATGCCACTACACACATATTCAACCGCGATTCTTTCCCTATTGGCTTGCACCGCAATGAGTTGTACTCAGTCTGACGAAAAACCTGATGATTCTGGCACTACTGATGTTGTGAATGTCCCCGAACCGGCACCCTGTCCTGAAGGGAGTGACCTCTCGTGGATGAGTACACATGGATGTGTTCTGGGAACTGAATCAGAAGGACTCGAATACTTTTTAAACATTCCATATGCCTCGCCACCAGTTGATGAACTTCGATGGAAGCGTCCAGTCACCCATGAGGTATGGACTGAGCCATTGGATGCCTCAACTGCTGGAAACTTTTGTGTACAGCAAACATACACTGGAGTACAGGGTTCGGAAGACTGTTTGAATTTGAATATCATTCGTCCCACGAACAATACAGAGTCATCACTGCCAATCTTGTTCTTTACCCACGGTGGTTCTCATATAAACGGTTCAGGGATCGACGAGGCATACATCAACAATCCTCAACTGGCTCAGAATGCCATTGTGGTGACACACAACTATCGATTGAATGCCTTTGGTTTTCTAGCCCACCCCGACCTTACAGCTGAAGATGCGGCAGAACATGGCAATGGATCATCTGGAAACCAAGGGCTCTTTGATACATTGATGGCACTTGAGTGGGTGTACGACAATGCAGAGGCTTTGGGGGGCAACCCACGGAACATCATGATCTTTGGTGAATCTGCTGGTGCCGCCACTACCTGTGCTTTGCTGACGTCACCACTCGCTGAAGGACTGTTTGATGCTGCCATTTTACAGTCGGGTAACTGTCAGTGGTTTCCAGAACTAGATGCAGCAACCCCATACTCTGAGCCCGCAGAAAATCTCGGACTGACGATAGCCGACACACTTGGTTGTACAGGTGACAACAGTTTAGAATGCTTGCGGGAACAAAGCGCGGAAGATGTTCTCAACGCTCTTCCACCAGACACATCCCATCCAAATGTCGACGGGGTCTTTCTGAATACACACCCCACATTAGCAATCGCGTATGGCAACTTCAATAGAGTTCCTATCGTAGCGGGAGTAAATGGAAATGAAGGTTCCATGTTTGTGCGTGAACTCGCACTGCAGTCCGCTGAAGACCTCGAGGACACACTCCTCGAATGGGGACCTTTCTTCGGACTCCTGGACACCGATACACTCAAGTCGCTCTACAGCATTGAGGAATATGGCTCGGCACAAGAAGCCTTCGACCAGTTCTATGCCGATTTAATCTTTGTATGTCCGACCAAGTTTCTTCTGGACAGCGCCTCTCCATACGTCCAGACCTATGGATATTATTATACCCATATTCCATCTTGGATTGATCTATACCCGTACATGGAAGGATGGGGCGCTTACCACAGCAGTGAACTCCCCTTTGTATTTGGAACCTTTTTGGACACTCTAACCAATGAGGAACAAGTCTTATCCAGTCAGCTTCAAGATGCGTGGCGGAGTGTGGCATATGGGTCTCCAAGACTTCCGAGCGATACACCTTGGCCAACATATGATTCAGAATTGGCGAACGGTGGTTCTTGGGCTCAGTGGGACACTACCGGTGCAACCATGGTTACTGGTGTCAAGAAGGACAACTGTGACTATATTGCTGGACAATGGTGGCAATGACAAGAACCCACCCGACTGATTTGTCGCTTACGTATAAAGAATGAGTAAGTAATACCACGACGATACTTCGCTATTATCTAACTTCACAGATAAAGTATACCTCATTCACGCAAGGCATGTCGTTCCACTGCTGTGTGTTCAAAGCGTTCGCCCCGTATAGATGGATACAATCTTCATTGCCTGCGTTATTGGGCTCTCCTGGAACCCAATTGGTATACGATACGGGATAGCCTGAAGTCCACTGGAACGAATTTTCATTTTGAATGTCGTTGAGACCAATCCAATAGTAGTCAGCACTTGACCGAAGTGGCTGAAGGGTGTGCAAAAAGTTGTTCTCAGATGCATCCAAAATGGTAGCCAACCCATCGTACCCGTTGTTTGAACAAACACTTGAGGCATCATTCCAATTGAGTTCAGTTGGACAGGCCGCAAAATACGTCGCACCGTTGTATGCCGCTTCACAGTCCAAGGCGTCACAATCGGAATCGATTCCATCATCATACGTATCGCCAGCAAATGGATATACACTGCCATCTGTATCGTCACAATCACCATCTGCAGTGGTAAACCCATCACAGTCTTGGTCGTTTACTGTTGGGATCAATGGATCCGTATCATCACAGTCTTCCCAATCAACAACCCCATCACCATCTATGTCTTCAAAGTACAGTTGTTCAACCTCATCCACACTCAAAGCGCAGTTGTGAATCTGAACCTTATCGATATCCCTGTTGTACGCTCCACTCACCGGATGGGAGGACCCGCCCAGGTACAGTTCGTGTAGGGAATCGATGATCGTGGAAGTACTAGAATCGGTCGCTATCAGTTGACCATCAATATAGACACTGGCAGCCCCTTGGTCGAAGGTTGCTGTAACATGAAACCAGTCTGAAATTTCAGAGAAGGACAGGATCTTGGTGGCATTCAGACCTATATTTCCGATGGAGAAACTGAGCTGATACATCCCTTGACCATAAGCCGAGTTATTTTGATCAACAGAAAGTTGAAAGCCATCCGTCGACGGATGTGAGAACTTCCAAACCAAAGACTCGGCATGAAAAGTCCATGGTTCATTGAACCGTACAAACATTGAAACGGAAAATGCGTCCGTAAAGACAAGGTCAGTCGAAGGGGCAACAACAAGTCGACTGTTTACATTTGACTGAAAGTTCCAAGCCTCATTCGCAGTGGAATATCTATCAAAAGTCGGACTCGAGTTCTCAACCGTAACTGTATGTCCGATGGAACTGGTATCAACAACTGAACCCCCGTTAAAATCAAGGCCCAAAACCAGCCCAGACCCCAAACAATCTCCCGACTCTACAATTGCAGATCCAATCTGTGGTGCACCATAGTCTGTTCCATCATAGGGTGTGACTTCACAGGTCCAAGTATCTTCGGTCAATCCACCTGTCAGAAAGACATCTGTTGTATCTGATACCAGTGTTGTGGTTTGCTGAACCCCTGTTGAATCAGACCATTCATAAGAATACAACAGTGAGTCACCGTCTGCATCACTGGCTAAGACGGAGCAGGTTAAGTCATCTGTACCGACAATAGCAGGGTCAGGTGTGACTGTAACACTCCCAATAACGGGGGCTGTATTGGTCACTGTATGAGACACTGTCACTATATCTGTATCTCCCAACCCATCGGTAGCCGTGGCAACACAGTCAATCACATCTCCACTACTCGCCAATGTTGAGTTCAATTGAAGTGGATTGGAGTTGCCCAAAGAGGTTGAACCGTTGAACCACTCATACGTCACTGTAGGGGTTTCTCCATCTGGGTCTGTCGCAATTCCAACACACGTCAGTTCGGCATTTTGATTGGTTCCGTTGGTGGATATAGATGCCATAATCGATGGGCTTCTATTGGATATACTTTGTGAAGCACTATCCGTATCACTATCCAAATCAGCATCTGTAGCGGTCACTGTACACACAACTGTATCCCCAGGCATTGCACCAGTTGTACTCAAGTCGAGTGTTGAACCACTGCCTACAATGCTTCCCACTATCGTCCACTCATAGGTCGTTGTCGGTATTTCATCAGGGTCTGTCACAGAGGCTGAACAGGTCAATACATCATCATTGTACACCGTCCCAAGTGGAGTCACCGTTACAGAAGCAACGGTTGGAGGTGTATTTCCAATCACCACACTGGCTGTTCCTGAGATTCCATCAGCGATACCATCACTCGGTGTCACCACCACAGTCCACTGCTCACCCTTTGATGTTGCTGAACTCGGAAGTGTACTCGATGTATACGTTGCTTGCGTTTGCCCACCCAATTGCCACTCGTACGTATAGGTTGGTGTCACACCCTCAGGGTCTACAGACGGAGTGTCTATGCTGACATTGAGACCATCAGACGTTGTTGGGGTATTGGGATTAATGCTTACCACAGGAGCGGAAGGAAGACCGTTGATTGTGAAATTGACTTGGTCTGAATCCGTCAGTCCATCACTGTCAGTCGCGGTCACAACAAGATTGTGAGTCCCGTAGGTTAAGGCTCCATACGTGAACAATGCCTCACCAGAACTTGTCGCACCCTGTGTTGAAACCACACTCCCATTCACCACCCATTCTAATGAAACATTGTCCGGTTGGTCCTGTGCATCAAATACCGTCGCACCAAATGAAATCGGTATCCCATCATTCACGACTTCTCCATTCAACGGGGCATCAATCGTGACACTCGGAGGGGTTCCAACAGTAAAGACCACTGACGACGTACAGGCAGCTTCGACTTCATCTTCAACAGTGAGTGTCACCACGTGCGTATCAACAGACAATCCAGAGTACGGAAACGTGATGGTTCCATCGGTATTTACCGCAGAAGAACCCAACACTCCATCTTTATCAGAAGACCATTCCGCCGTTAACGTGTTCTCAGCCACATCCACATCTTCTGCTGTGGCTTCAAATGTCACAACATCTCCATCGGGACCGGCTGACCCGTCTATCGGAGATACAATCTGACACAAAGGTGCAGAGTTTGGAGGACCAACCTCAATGATAACAGTCTCTCTCGATGTCTTTCCTGTACTGTCTTCAACATGGAGTTCAATCGCGTGCTCTCCTTCAGAAAGATACCCATACCCAATCACCGAACCTGTACTGTCCACTTCCGTATCAACATCCGTCAGCACACCATCTAAGTTGGACTCCCAAAAGCCAGTTAACAGTTCTGCAGCATCTTCAGCGTCAGATAACAGACCTTCAAATGTGATGAGTTGATCTGAGTAATATACACCATCGGACACAGGGGTCATGATCTCTGAAAGAGGAGCATCCGTTGGTTCCACAGTTACCAGAATGGAGGTTTCTCCTCTTGCGTTGTCTAAATCCAGAACTGCCAACGTAATCTCATTGCTTTCAGTCCCCAACGTCATATCACATTGTGTCTCACCATCTTGATTGGGAATTAGATCTTCGCAGACTACCTCACCATCCAAATACCAAATGGTTCGAAGTTGATCTGGGGTATGATTGGCATCGGTCACGTTACCCACAAACGTTGTGACAAACCCCTCCAACACCGTATCTCCATCAGAATGCGAAAAGATATCCGCTTTGGGGGCTGGATTTTGAATCGTAATGCTTTTGTCTGTTCGACAACCTACTGTTGCGATTAGACCAATTACCGATAGAAGACGCATGACTATACTCCATAATTGTATGGGTAAAAGGTATCGACTTTACAGTCTCATGTAAACATCTACCAGACATCACTCATAAACTCATGAGTGATTTTTAAGGGCGATTTAGCGGTCTAGATGTATAGATTGACCAGTGGAATCCAGAGTCCTTTCCCATCCGCTATCGAACCTGAATGGTCATCTCTTGAACCCCTAGATCTTCGTCTGAACTGCTTCCAGAAGCCATCAGTCTCAATTCAACAGCCACATCGGTTGTGGTGCCACTGGTCTGAAACCATGTACTGCCATAGATAGGATGGTTGGTAAACCATTGTGAACCCGGACTGCTGCCGGTGGTGTTCCCACTTTCACAGAGGTAATTGGAACCCACAAAACTTTGTGGGGATTGACCGCCGTTGACTCCGGGGCAGTTGCTATCGTCAAAACCAGACGTTCCAAATCCCATCGCATACGTAAAGAGATGCTCTCTGGACCCATTTGGAGAGTGTGTGATCGACAATCCGTCTACATATGCAAGATTCAAGTCATTCGGTGGGAAATCTCCAAACCCATCCGCTGAATGGTATTGATATGCGAGCAGTCGACCCCGCACCTCTGAGTACACCACTCCAAAAGAATCTATCAATGTACTTCGAATGTAGTCATTGCTATTCCATGCTTCCCGACTACATGCTAACGGTAGACCGATAGATCTAGGCCAACCTGAGGGACACGGATCTACAGTGTAGTCCGACTCAATCAGTTGTGTCCAGCCACCACCGTCATGGGTCATATCGCAATACACTTCGAAAGCACCCGTGTTGACTGGGTCTATCCAGTAGACTCCATCTCCGACGCTAAATCCATCGTCTAAGATCGCCTTACAAGAAATGCCAGCACAGGCTGCAGTTCCTCCCGAACCACTCTCCCACACCGATGGGTCAGTATCATCACAGTCTTCCCAAGAGGCAACTCCATCTCCGTCAAAGTCTTCATCAGGGCACGTTTCACCCCAAGCACCACTCACAATGGGTGCATGCAGTCCAGAACTGGACCCATCAGTTGCAATGGAACCTGTACCTTCTGCCAAAGACCAAAAACCAATCAATGATGACACCTGAGTTGGACTTTGAATGAAGGAAAAGACATCCCCAATTTCCGTAGCAGACAGTACCTGATCAAAGAAGGCAACATCTCTCATGTATCCGAACATCGCACAGTTGTGACATGTCCCAATATTTCCAATCACCAACGGTGTCGCACTTGGTGTAAAGGAAAAATTGGTTGAGGCCTCTTCTTGACCATCAATGTACATCCGTGCGGTGGAACCGTCATAGGACACAGCCACGTGATGCCATTCGTCTGGGATGAAATTCGAACTCGTTGACATGGCCGAATACAACCCCTGCCGATTGAAATTAAATGTGCTTGAAGAATAGGTGATGGACCATTCATTGGTAGAATTGTCACCTTTCACCAATAAATGCCCTCCATTCACAAGACTGGAATCCAAGTATACCCAAAACATCGTCGTGAATACGGTGGTATTTAAGGATGAACTTGTGGGAATGGTAACGCGCGTATCCGCCCCATTGAAAGACAGGCTAGAGCAACCCGAGGCAGCGTTTACACTGGCATCAACCGACAAACCACTATTTGTCCCATCATCTGGCGTCACCGTACAGGTCCATATATCAGGGGATACCCCTGCTGCGAGGAACACATCCGATGTGTCAGGTACCTGAGTCGTAGTTTGCTGAACTCCGCTGGAGTTCGACCATTCGTATGAATAAACAATCGGATCCCCATCCGTATCCAAAGCTACCACTTCACATGTGAGGTCATCCGTTTCAGCCACAGCTGGATCAGGCGTAACAACGACACTGCTAATACTGGGAGGCGTATTAGAGACCACGACTGGAGTGGAGGATACAGGAGCACCATCCATGATCCCATCATTTGGAGTAACGATGACAGACACCTGTTCATCTCTATTAAAATGATTCGTCCCATTCAACGTATTCGAATTTCCATTTTGTACGGAGACACCTTCGACAAACCACTCGTAGTTGGCTGTTAATGAGGACACTTGACTCACATCTGAGTCACTCAAGATGGCCACTGCCGTTACAATATCGTCTGTGTATACGGTTGACGGACTTAAGGTAATACTGTCGACAACCGGTGGTGTATTGTCCACAACCACAGAATACTCGGCGTACACACCATCGTCGGTTCCGTCATTTGGTGTCGCTCGGCAGGTCACTTCTGTACCAGGCACCCAACTCTGTAGAAGCGTATCGTACACTTCACCTGATTGGAGGACACCATCAATGTACCATTCAAAGGTATGCGTCACAGTATCTCCATCTGCATCACTCGAAATCGGATTGCAAGCAATGTAGTATGTCGATGCAGAGATGATACTCGGGCTGAGACTGATAGAATTCACCACTGGTGGAGTATTCTGAATGACAACAGAATCTATGCCCGAAGACCCAGCGCTCAATCCATCTGATGGAATGACATGTACTGTCCATTGTTCACCTTTACTCGTTGCAGAACTCGGAAGTACACTTGCCGTATGAGCCACCTGAACTTGTCCGCCTAGAAACCATTCATAGGTATAGGTTGGTGTCACGCCCTCAGGGTCGACAGAAGGTGTTTGTAGTACGACATTCAATGCTTCTCCAGTCACCGGTGTGGACGGATCAATCAACACTACCGGAGTGGTAGGAACACCATTGACAGTAAAGTTAATCTGATCAGAGTCGGTCAGTCCATCGGTGTCTGTAGCGGTCACAATCAGATTGTAGGTCCCATAAGACAATGACGAGTCAGAGAAGGTTGCCGCACCTGAGCTTGTCGCCTCTTGTGTCGATATACTAGACCCATTTATCACCCAATCCAAAGACACATCATCTGGCTGATCTTTGAGTACAGGGCCCCGGGAAGTGGTCCATCCTG
>CALDQI010000856.1:0-13283 GCA_937911635.1 uncultured Pseudomonadota bacterium
CTATCAAAGTCAGCCTCTCCAAGTCTTTCTTCCAAGCGAGTTGGGTTGCGATGGGCTGAGATTACCTCAAAGTCCACACGCCAACCTTGCTCTCTTAACAGTGCACATAGCGGTTCATAAACTGAAGCATCCGAAGTGCTTCCAAACAGTACCAATACATCAAATCGTGTCATGACCCCTCCGGTTTTTAGAAAATTCTTACGGTTCTTTTCTTTCTGTTGGGCAGCATCCATTGATGCACCCCATACAAATCTTGTTGTCGATAGCATCTGTCAGATCAGACTCATCCAAATAAATAAGGTGAGCCCCAATCCATTCAGCGATGACAGGTATTAACGACTTTGCATCGTCGTAGGATTGGTGTCACAAACCTATCACAAAAAACACTATTTCAAACGTTCTGCCAAGACACACACAAGCACAGCTGTGGCTGCTCCTTTATCGAGACCACGCAGTGCGTTGATGAGAGCATGATGTTTGTACTGAAAGCCAATACAAGCAATTCGCTGCGGAGTCAAAGGAAACTCAACCTGATCGCGATACACCAGCTGAAGAAGTTTTTTCAGTTCTTCCGTTGTAAATGTCGTCAGTCCTTCTACCTTCATGCCAGTTCCTATTTCTGTAACCCTTTCCAGGTCATTTGTACCATTTGTCGATGATGATCAGTATTCATATCTCGATGCAAAGAGAGCAACACCATCCCGTGAGCCAATGACCACATTGCCTGCACTGCAACCTCGGCAGACACGGACAAACCCGCAGATTGTTTTGCAATACGTTCTCGGAACAATTGAGGGATATACTCCACTTGTTCGGGAAGCATCGCGCGCTGATACAGCAGTTGGAAGTCATCGGGTGCAGTCAAACCAAATTCTACATACCCCAGTATAACCTCTTGTACCGAGTCTGCGGTCTTCAACTGTTCAGCCCAAGATTGATCGATCTGTGCGCACAAACCATCGATAATATCATCTTTGCCTGTAAAGTACTCATACAAAGAGGCGGGAGAAAAACCGGCTCTAGCGGCCACTGCGCGTAGCGACAACCGGTTGAATCCATTCTCGTGAATAAGTTCTTTGGCGGCGGTCAAAATGGTTTCCGTTGTGCGAATCCGTTTCTGGGCTTGACGTTCGTTCATGATATCCTTTCCAATAGGGTATACTAGACCCATTCACCATTTGTACACAATGTGAGTCTGTATGTTTTGGTCTCTTTTCTTCTACCCAACCTTGTGGGCACAGGCAACCGAAAATGATGGCGCTGTGATCATCAAACTCGGAGGCGAGGTCGTCGCTGCGGAAAACAGCTCTCAATCCGTCCCCGTAGCAACACCAATTTCTCTTGATGTGGTGCACATGGATATCACTGACATCATTCGTATTTTTGCCACACACAGTGGACAGAACATCTTACTGTCAGATGGGGTTCAAGGCACCGTAACAGCCAGAGTAACGAATGTACCTTGGACCTTGGCGCTGGAATCAATCGTTCAAAGCAATGGCTGGACCGTCACCACAATAGGCGAGATATTATTGATCGAACCCCTCAGTACCCCTACGAAATAACTCGGACTGCCCTATATATAAGATGGTACACAAATATAAGGTGGTACACAATCCAGACATTTTTGTTGCCATAGATAAGTGCATGCAATTATACCGATAACAGACATTCAACCCATATTACTTCCAACGAGGATACCATGACAGAAGAATTGCGCCAAAAACTCCAAGGAATGGTCGACAGCCACGACATCGTCTTATTTATGAAAGGGAATCGACAACAACCACAATGTGGTTTCTCCAATCGCGTTGTCGGTATTCTAGAAGAACTCGAAATCGATTATCAAACCTACAACGTATTTTCTGATCCAGATATTCGAAGCGGAATGAAAGATTTCAGTCAATGGCCCACCTTCCCACAACTATACGTCAAACAAGAATTTGTCGGTGGATGTGATTTGGTCACAGCGATGATGCAATCTGGTGAACTGCCCGGGCTACTTGGGGTCACCTTGGAAGAGGTAGAACCACCAACAATCCACTGCTCTCCAAGTATTCTGGCTCTCTTTAAAGAGTCCTTGGCAACCCATGGTGGTGGGGTTCATCTCGAAGTACCCAAAAACTTCGAGTACGATATCGGCGTTGGTCCAAAAAATAGCGGGCAAATCGAAACCATCGTGGATGGGGTACCCTTCTATATGTCTCGGGGATCCGCAAAACGAGCCAATGGGATTTCTTTGGACTTCAAAGATGGTCCCAACGGTGGCGTCTTGATTGACAATCCAAATGAACCGACATTTCAGGACATTGCCGTGTCGGACGTTGAATCTTGGTTGGCAGACAATCCCACCGCTAAGGTATATCAAATCGGGGTCGGAGCAGATAATCTCCTTCCGTTTGCTACCATTTTTGATGCTTCGGCACATCAAGAAATCAATACCCTCAGCAAGGATCATCCAATTGCATTTATGTGCATGATGGGTGTTCGCTCTCAACAAGCCGCCAAATCTTTGGCATTTGATGGCTACAGCAATACCTTCAACATTGTTGGTGGTTTAAACGCTTGGCAAGACTTCAAATCGACGACTTGACGACGCGATACAAACTGTTCACACTCCTCGAACTGGTTCACAATGCGACCACCAGTACCGCCTAGGCATCCGTCCTGTCGAACCATTCACGACCAAAAGATCATGGATACGTTCTCTTGGATTGAGGATGTTGATCATCCAGATACATTGCCATACTTAGAAGCAGAAAATGCGTATACAACTCATGTGTGCGCTCCGCTTGAAGAACTGAGACAGTCTATCTTTACAGAGTTACTGTCTCGAACGTCAGATACGGATCAAACTGCCCCCTATACAATTGGAGAGTGGAAACGATACTCTACGATAGACAAGGACCAATCATACTGGGTACATCGTAGAGAAGACTCCTCTACTCAAACAGAAGTTTTACTGGATGAAAACGAACGGGCTCGAGAACATGAGTATTTTCAAATCGATACTCTTCAACTCAATCCAGAACAAACCCATATTGCCTGGCTGGAAGATACACAGGGCAATGAACGATTTCGACTCTATATACAAAATCTGAGCACCAAAATCATTCGAGTTGTTGAACAATCGAACATCAAATGGACACTCGCTTGGCTAGACAACAATCATATAGCTTACATACGTGGAGACGACGCCGATCGTCCTTGCAGCATCCATCTCTACAACATTCATACAGAGCAATCAGTCTTGATTTGGCATGAAACGAATGAACATTTTTACTTAACCGTTCATCGTTCTAGGATAGGAAACGTGGTTGTCTGTGAGGCGCACAGCAAAACAACGTCCGATGTTCGTTTACTTGAAATAAACGAAGACTCTTGGGTATTGAAGCAGATTCGCCAAAAGGAGTACGGTGTCAAGTACACTGTAGAAGTGGGTTGTAAAAAATTATTTATCCGAAGCAATAAAGAGAGGCGCGAGTTTGCAATACATACTCAAGATAGAGCCAACAACCAGATTCAACATCCCCTTTGGTCACCCGTCAGCGGAATAACCATTCAAGACATCGACTTATTTGACACTCACTTGGTTTGCTGGATTCGTGAGAATGGTCTGCTCAAATTGCAGGTATACAATCTCGACACACATTCAAGTACAAGAGTGCACTTCCCTGATCCAACGTATGAGATTTATCCAGATATCAATCCACATTTTGAGACACAGTACTTTAGACTTCGCTACACATCCCCAATTCAACCAGACATTGTGCTCTCTTGCTGCTTGAACACTGGAGATGCATCTTGCATTCATCGATTCAACACTCCAAATCACGATCCCACTCAGTATCGTTGTGACCGAATATGGGCTACATCTAAAGACGGGACACAGGTTCCCATTTCTGTCGTTGAGAGCACACTCCATGCGCCCAATATCCCCTCACCAGTTCTCTTAGTCGGCTACGGTGCCTATGGCGTCTCTTATGATGTAGGCTTTCATTCACACTGGATTTCTCTGCTGAATCGAGGCTTTCGTATTGCCATTGCTCATGTAAGAGGTGGTGGAGAAATGGGACGCCGCTGGTACAATCAGGGCAAAGGTCGGCACAAACAAAATAGCTTCGACGATTTCATTGCCTGTGCCACTCATCTGATCGATGTTCAAGCTACAACTGCAGACACTCTCATCATTTCTGGAGGGTCGGCGGGCGGACTACTGATGGGAGTGTGCCTAAATCAACGTCCGGAACTATTTGGAGGATGCGTCGCTGAAGTTCCCTTTGTCGATGTAACAAACACGATGCTCAATCCCAATTTACCCCTCACAGTGATTGAGTATGAGGAGTGGGGAAACCCCAATGTTGCTGTAGAGTACAACACAATGCAAGCCTACGACCCATACGCTCAATACACTGGGCAACCCTATCCGCCAATGTTGATCACAGGAGGATTGAAGGATCCCCGAGTTGGGTTTTGGGAACCATCCAAGTGGGTCGCTAAAATTCGGTCTTTCCATCCAGATTCCAGTGATATCCTTCTCAAGATAAACATGACTGCCGGACACTCAGGATCCAGTGGTCGATTGTCCATGCTAGAAGAAGATGCGTGGATAAACGCCTTTATTATCCATTGTTCGCAAGTCTAGATATCATTCAACCAAATTTTGTATGAACTCTATGTGCCACCCCTGTTTTCTAATGAACTTCGGCGCAACGTGCTGGTTCAATACCGATTGGGTCTATCTTCTGAAGGCTTTTGCTGTCCCTCATACATGAGACTCCTATGTACCATCGATGGAAGCCAACAGCCGAATGTGATACCATAAAGTATCGATTTGGAGGATGAATGCTACTATTTTGGTTGCCACTCAGTATGGCTCAAGCTCTCGAGACAGACGTGGTGAAAACAGACCGTGACTATACTATGGAACTCAATCTACGGGCAAGACAACTTCTTGTACCCAATCGTATATTGGACACATGGTTCTACAACTCCGATACAGTAGGAGCATACCCTGAAGCACGCCCAAGTATCAGTGCGCAGGTATTTGGACTGGAATATGCCTTCACAAATGAACAACGTTCGTGGATTATTTGGGGTGAATACATGGCATCTGGTCTGGAGGAAGGCTATTGGGATGACGTCGACACTGGAGAAACCATCGATCATGATGATGGCGACTGGGTTAGGCCCGACAATTTCAGCGGTTGGTGGGGTGGATTCAACTACAACTACATCGTACCGATAACGCCTGCGGATAAACCTGTTCATTTGGACTTCATTGCTGGTGGCGGTGCTGGTGTAGGATACGTCACAGGGGACTTAACGTACTGGCGACCAGGCACAGCCATCGAGACAGACTGTGAACCTGCTGCGCCTGCCTATGTCAGACGCAATGTATGCCCTTCAGATGGGGTTAAAGAGTTCCCTCGATTTCTTCCAATGGTTGATGTCACTCTAGGTCTACAGCTCAATTTTGCCGACCGTGCACACATTCGTCTTGAAGGTGGTTTACACGACATGCTGTTTTATGGAATATCTGGTGGTGGACGATTTTGATCCCAAAGCCCTTCGGATTTGACCTTATTTGTGGACACATGGAATTGGATTGGTTACAATAAAATTCAGACTCTTGGTGTCCGCAGGTCATCATGTCAATATTTAGTTACTGTTATTGAATCAATACTTTGGAGTTTCTGTGATTTTAGTACGAATCCGCGAACACGAACCATTCGAAAAAGCCATGCGCCGTTTCCGCCGTAAAGTAGAGCGCGAAGGCATCCGCAAAGACATTAAGAAGAATAGCTTTTACTTGAAGCCTGGCGAAAAGAAGCGTCTCAAGCAACGATTGGCTGAAAAGCGTCGTCGTAAGGCAATACGTCGTTCTAGAAATCGCTAAGACAAACGTTAATTAGACAGCGATACAGATGGCAACCAATGGTTGCCATCTGTCTTTTTTTATGCAAAAGTATTATTAATGCAGGACTTCGCTGGCTAACCACACGATACTCTAGAAGGATTTCAGCCCCTGTTATCTTACGGTTTGTAGCAAAGATACTGAGCGTCATCCCAGCGACTCAACTGCCCTTCTGACAAGTTGGAAAACTGAGTGATATCACTTGTACACAATCGTTCTGGCTCAATCTTTTGTTCTAAGATAAGTCGCTCGAAGGGTAGGAGAGTATCCATTCCTTCAAGAATAGCGAATTGTTCTCTGATCCAAATCCAATTTGGTGATGGTTTCAATACCTCAGTCAGAACATGAACATAGTCCACCCAAATATCAGAGGTCAACTGAGGAATCGTATCCAACCAGTCCGCCAATGCATTCAACAGTGCAATGTCTCGTTGCGCGGAATACAGTTGCGTGTGATGCAATCTCAAAGACCAAGACACAGTCAACCATTTTGCACATTCAACTAGACTGGGGTTGTTCATATCGAGTGCTTGAACGGCTTTGAGCGTCAACAATCCTTGTTCGTTTCTTAGTAAAATTCTGAAGTGATGGTCTTCAGCCAAGCACTGCAAGGCATACTGCTGACTTCGATCCAAATCTTCAATCGACCACTCGAGTCTCCCTCGCTCTGCAAAGGATTTTGCCGCGACAGCGAAAAATATTTCTTTTCCGACGAGCTGTGAATCAATGATTTCTATAAATGGACCATCCAATCCTTGCATCCACATTTTTTGAGCTTGCTGAAGCTGCTGATAATCTACGCCTTCAGTGGTATTCTGTTTGCCTTTCAGACAGGAACAGAATAATAGTGCTGTGATGAGAATGCATCGTGTCCAATGCCCGAGTGGTGGAATTGGTAGACACGACAGACTTAAAATCTGTTTTCCGTACGGAAGTGCCGGTTCAATTCCGGCCTCGGGCACACTCTTTTTCACGATGCAATAATCATGGTTCAAAATTTCACGGTAAAAAGTTCCATACTCATTGGAACTTCATATCGTATTGTATGATAATCGGGGCATGATCAGATAGCTTTGGTTCGCGAGGAATCTCTACCGAGGTTGGTACCCCCCAATTCTTTGACATAAGTTGATAGTCGATACGCCAGCCAACATTCTTTTCTCGGGCTGTCTTCGATCGATTGCTCCACCAAGAGTAAATCTCCAAGTCTGGGTGCGCAATCCGCAGGGCATCGCGCCATCCACTCTCCAATGTATCCGTCATCCATTGACGCTCGTGCGGTAAAAACCCCGATTTCTTGGCATTGGCTTTATCATGAAAGATATCGAGTGCCGTATGTGCAATATTCACATCTCCACAAATGAGGACCGCCTTGTCTCCATCAATATTCTGAGCCATCCACGGCGTCAAATGCTTGAGAAAATCATCTTTCAAATCTTGTCTGTGCTGGCCAGAAGTCCCAGAGGGGAAATACATACTCCATACGATACAGGTCTCAAACTCCATTCCTATGACGCGACCTTCCCTGTCCGCCCAGTCTAGACCAATGGTACGATGCACGGCTATCGGTTCACGCTGACTCCAAATCGCCACAGATGAGTACCCAGCCTTTTCAGCGTCCACCTGAGCCCAATGCCACTTCTTGTCGGGTTCAAACTGCCCAAGTAGTCTCTCTTGTGCAAACCGGACCTCTTGCAAACACAGAACATCTGGATTGACTTCTTCCAGCCAATCAAAGAACCCTTTGCGTACACAGGCCTTGAACCCGTTGCAATTTAGCGTTGCCACTTTCATAGTCACTCCTGAGAAGTCTTCAAATGTCAAATGGACTGATACCAACCGGTCGACGTCTCTATAGCCTCAATCTCTATATTCATGGCGTCGACATCCATCGATTGTCCTGCTCGAAGTTCGTATTGATGTAAGTCAGCACGTATGAATATTTTGCCTTGATCACAGGTAAAACGATACGTCGATACTTCTGTTCGCTGCACCACGGGTATTGTGTCCCCTTCGTCCAAAACAATATTACCACGCTTCGGCAATGGGTCTGGCTTTTCAGCACCCAGTCCAAACAGATTGTGTGTCCCGCCAATCAAATCTTGAGGCGATAGGACTCGTACTTGAACGTTGGGAAATGCCTCTTCTTTGAGTACATCATCATCCAGAATCTGCAACTGAGAGCGAAGGGCCTCCCTATGAGATTCCGACGAGTCCATCGCTCGTTCTACATCGTTCAACACATCTTGTTTATCCCCATCGAGTACTTCGATACCAGGTTCCATACCAATATTGGGAAACCACATTTGGATCGATTCTTTTAACGCATCCTTCATCGCTATTTTAGACTCGATGTCAACATCATCGATCGACGCATCAAATTCTTTCAGAATTTTATCGATGAAAGAATCGTCTTTCGGCGGACGTTTGGACATCAGACCTCCAAGTGAATACACAACCTATGTGCCTACACATTCTAACATATCTCCATTCTTCAAGACAATCAACGACCTCTTTCATCAACCTGGTTCTTCTGCTTTTCATCGCTTGAACTGGGTCGTATGGCTGTTGGTTCTGTCTTCTATTTGCTTACTTTTCATCACACTATACGTTGGTGAAACCCATCCATGGATACCCACACTCGATTATATCGATGGAATCCTGATCTGGATCTTCGGCATCGAATATATCCTACGTATTGCCTCATACAGGCCACCCGTTTTGGAGATCTTGAACCTGTCCAAGGTGGAGCGTCTGCGACACAACATCACCGAACGACTTGTCTTTGCACTCAAACCACTCAACTTGATCGATCTCATCACCGTACTTGGGGGTACACCAGCCCTTCGTGCACTGCGTGTTTTTCGCATGCTGAAGCTGTTTCGGATCATGCAAACCTTTGATGTTTTACGATACAGCAATCCATTTTACGGAATACTCGATGCCTATGAGAAGAATCAACTACTCTATGCCTTTGGATTCTTTATTCTTCTAGGATCCACAACGTTGGGTGGCATCTCTATTTATATGGCAGAACACCAACTCAACGAAGGCATCACGACGGTAGCCGATGGTTTATGGTGGGCTATGGTTACCTTAACCACCGTTGGATATGGAGACATCTCACCAGTGACCGGAATTGGACGTGTTGTGGGTGGTTCCTTAATGGTTGTGGGAATGTTTACCCTCGCCTTGTTTGCTGGAATTGTCAGTCAAACGTTATTATCATCGGTTTTAAGCTTGAGAGAGGAACAATTTCGTATGAGCAGCACCATGAAACACCTTGTCATCTGTGGATACTCTACAGGAGCCCGTTCGCTTCTAACCACCTTAGAAGAAGAGTTTGACTTCAACGCACTCAAACCCATCATCCTAGCGCCATTTCCACGCCCACCAGATATCCCTGTAGACTTTGAATGGATTCAAGGAGATCCCACAAAAGAACATGAACTAGACAAGGTTCGATTGGTATACGCCGAAGCATGTATCGTTGTAGCGGATCAACACAACAATCCTCAGACGGCAGATGCACGAACCATCTTGACCATATTCACACTGCGTTCGTACCTATCGAAGCATCCAATCACAAAAACGAGACAGCAACCGGTGACTATTGCGGTTGAAATTCTAGAAAACGAAAATATTGAACATGCAGAAACCGCCGGAGCAGATGAAATCGTATCGTCTACCAAGCTTGGATATTCAATGCTGAGCCACGCCGTAAACCAGAGAGGAAGCGCCAAAATCTTGGACTCCATTCTGTCGGCCAAATCTCAAAACCTATACATCACTTCAAAGGTTGAAGGGTATACGCTCGACAAACCGTTTCTCACAGTCCAAGAGGATCTACGGCAGTTCTATGGCATCTTGGTCATCGGGATTCAACATGGAGATCACTCCACGATCAACCCTCCTGACAACACCACTTTTGAAGCGGGTGACGGCATCATATATTTAAGTCACCACAGTATTGACAAGCCATATGTAGCACCACCGAACAAGAACCAGGATCTCTCGTCTTCGAAATAGCGGCTCTTCACACCTGTGCACTTGAATTGGGCAGGCAAAAGGGCTACATGTAGCAATCTTTATCACATACTTTCAGGAGTTTATCATGGCACGAGGCTTGTTCTTTAGCGAATACAACATTGGCGATTCATTCACGACGATTCGTCGCACCATCACCGAAACAGACGTCGTAATGTTTGCAGGCTTATCTGGCGATTACAATCCCTTACACACAGACGCAGTCTTTGCTGAAAGCACGCCTTTTGGACAACGCATCGCTCATGGGATGCTCGTCAGCAGTATCTCTACTGGATTATCACAAACACTGGGTATATTTGAAGAAACAACGATTGCTTTGCTTCAACAAACATTCAAGTACACAGGTCCAACATTTTTTGGCGACACCATTCACCTCAAACTGACAGTCTCTGGTGTAAAACCTTCATCCAAAGGCGGTAAAGGCGTGGTCACTTTTGACTCAGAGATCGTCAAACAAGATGGATCTGTTGTCAATCAAGGTCAATGGGTCGTCATGTTCCGCGATAAGTAAATATTCTACTTCTATGAACGATGTCTATTGGGGTGTAGGAGATACAATCCCTTACGACTTTTGGGATTGAATCAAGCTCTACGAACCAGAATCTATTGCTCTCCAAGTACGGTCAACTCTAAAGGCTCCGTCTCATTTCCAGACCAATCCCAGACCGTTGCCCAAAAGGCAAACTCGGTTAGCCTTGCGCAAGGCAACTCGGGGACCTGCTCTGCATGATAAGAATAAATACACTCTTGGCCATCACAATACAATGCGTCGGAAAACACCTCTTCATCTGTTTCCAAATCGTACGCGGTCCATTCCCCTTCTTTCAGGTCGGAAACTCCTTGTGGATCGATTGCATTCACATTGATGTACGTGACGATCACCCCTGACTCGCCTGTTGTGCAATAGACTTCACCATTTTGAATAAGGGGGTCGGTTGCGCCAGGCTCCCATTCATAATCTGAGATGACATCACTACCGCTTTCTTTTGCTTGACCAGGTGCGCAAGCAACAAGACTAAGTGCGAACATACTTCTCCACATAAACCCTCCAATTCTCACTCTTATACTATAACATACCCTGTGGTAATTATTGAATACTCCACGCATCTCTACCCACCATCAAAAAATAACCCCCTCATTAAAAAAATAAAAAGCCCCACATCGTGAGGCTTTCATCAGCACAAACCTAGCAATTAAGATTCTTTTTTCAATGTGTATCCAGTATTTACGAGCTCGGTTTCCAGTTTCTTGGCATCGATCTTAGCATTGTCAAAAGCCACTTCAACTTTACCGGTTTGATAGTCAACAGCGCTCGCAAGTACGCCTTCGACTCCGTTCAAGTGTGTTGTAACTTTCGAAGAGCAAGAGCCGCAAGTCATACCGTTCAATACAAAAGATGCGTGTGCCCCTTCTGTTTCGGCAACTTTTGCTGCTGCCTCTTGAAAGGCTGCTGCATCAGCCATCGGACATGCATCTGCAGAATTTAGGGTTGAAAAGCCAAGTACGAGTGCCATCAAAAATGTTTTGTACATCGTTTCTCCAAAGGTTTTGATAGGGTTAACAGTTAGTTTCTGTACATTAAATGTATCTGATGTTAGAAAAATTCCAACTGCACTATGCTTTTTTTCACACTTCTCTTCCATTTCTCTCTATGATTCCCTGCACTGTTCAATATTTAGTTCTCTCATCCAACCCAGATGTACACGATAATTTATGCAATGTACTTGAAGGAACCCTATCCACCTGTGATCCTTCACTGGAAAGTGTCGTTCAACATTGTACAGAAACTCTTCCACATGCAATCATTGTTGACACTGCCAATCCTATCTTTACAGCAACCTGGTTTTTTAGTCTCCGTAAGCAGTTTGAAACTTCAGAATTTCCGATCATTGTCATTGCACATGACAAAAATATAACTCTAGAAGATGCCCTCTCATTTCTATCTAGGGTAACCATCTTTCATGCAGACCAGGAGTCTTGGGGCACTCTGGCTACGTTTGCTGAAATGTTGGTCGACGAATATCTGAGAGATCCCTTTTACGAACGACTGCCAAATTTACAAACGATTGAGCGCCTTAGTCACCTATGGATCAAACAAACCAGCGCACGGATCTATTATGGACGGTTGAATGACACGGGCGAATGGACTTATGGATATTCATTGAACCTGTATAGAGGAGGTCTACGGGAAGCATACGCAAAAGAGGCGTTTGATCATCTCTTACGTGATCCCAATCCTTCAATAGAGATCACATCCGATACAGATTTGGGAGACTGGTTAAGCGTTGGTGAATTGCTGTATACTGCTTTAAAACCATGGACAAAACCGGGGTTTCTTCGCATCCGACAATGGTATGCCCTCGCACCAAATGGTACCAAATCCGACATCGCCAAGGATTTACCCTTGTCCTTACCCACTCGAAAACTCTTGTTTGGACAGTTTGATCCGGCCACATGCATCGCTGATCGACTCAAAACTCTCGGCGTTCGAAGTATGCAAATTGAGGCTGAAATAGAGATTCTGATTCGACTTGGACTGTACCGCATTGAGACACAATCCGCTATCCAACAGGAGAGCATCAGTCACAAAACGCTGCCACAGGTTCCAGGGACTCGTTGGAAACCATTTTTACAACAGGCTCTTGAAGATGCCCTGTCACAATCGTTCAGCAACAATCTTTGGAAACGATTTAATTGGAGCCCTGACAAGCCAATAGACAAACAATATCAGCACACGATTCTCCAGCTCGATCTATTCAACGATCTGATGGATCCAAACAGCCGCAGAAACCTGAGTCTTATTCATGATATAGCCGTCCAAACACATCAGTTGTTAACGCGGTGGGAACACACGTGGACCTCTTTTGAGCCGTTATCAGAGACTGAGTTTTCAAATTTATTCGATGGTATCTCTGCGATGCGTCGTCAAAATATCAGAGGTGCTCTTCAGGCTTTGACAAATCAAACGCATCCTTTGCTCAGAGGACTTCGCTCTTGGATTCATTGTCAGCAAAACCCCTCCAATACATCTCTCATCCGCAAGGAGCTGTTAACCCTGACCAGTATCTTAGATTCTATCGACAATTCGGTTCTACTCTTTGAATCGTATACTGTCGCGATGCATATGATGCTCGAGCACTGGTCGATGGCAAACCGGCGACTCCAAAACCTCCCCAACTCCCATCAAAAACGGTCTTTGGACTGGGCGGTTCACACACGAAACCTCTCCCCAAACCTATTTGTCTTTCATATGTGGTAAGAGGCATATCTGGTAAAAGGCATATGTGGTAAGAGACATATGGGGTAAAACGGTCAGTCA
>CALDQI010000857.1:0-15826 GCA_937911635.1 uncultured Pseudomonadota bacterium
TCGATAGAGTCCATCAATGGTGGGTTGGAAGTCCGGAAGGTCAGGGTCTGGCCAAATATTTGGAGGTATGGCGTCAAAATGTGGATTGTCCTCACGAAGTGTTCGACCAGTTTGCCAAAACTCTTTTAAATCGGGAGTCGGATTGCCTTTGGCAGCTTCGATGCCAAATGGAATGTGTCCCCGCTGCTTTGGTCCATCTTTATTTTCATAGTTTGCTTTGGTCTCAGCTGACAGTTCAAAGAATTCTTCAGCAACGGCGTACGCTTTATCAATGTGGTCAAGATCTATTCCATGTCCAGTGAGACTAAAAAAACCGATATCAATCAGTGCTTCTCCGAGTTCTTGGACAAACTTGTTGTTGCGAGTTTCATCGTCGCTCAAGTAATCTTGTAAGTTTAATACAGGAATGCTTTGTCGTGCCATATTGCTGTCTCCTAAAGTAATTATACAGATTGGTACCAATAGTATACCGAACTAATCTTGACGTGGCAAGACTAAAATGTTTTATGTATCCTTTATACTACCACTGTAGCGTACAACGAAGACTCTAATCAATGTATTTGAATTGATACACTGCATTCCATGTTGTTAGAACACCAATCCCCAGTTCTTCCGCCAAAGCGATTTCCCGAACCATTGGGTATACTGTCCCCATCCGTTTAAGAACGGATCCATTTTCAGCATCTTGAACCCAAATTTGTCCAGTCAAAACACTGGCGGAAACGATGAGGTTTCGTTGTTCATCCACCGCTAATGAACGTACACCTGGTTGTGTCCATAAGGTATGTTCGATGGCTGGTATCGTAGGGTCGATGACTTGAATCTGCATTTTGTTTGGTACCGCAGAGTAGATCCGCTGTGTTCCATCGCTCCACGCCATTTTGCCATTGAATGTATCTGCTTCGAGCCATGGGGAAACGGCGCCATCTTTCATTTCTATTGCGTATAGTAGATTTCCGAATTCACTTCCGTACACAAGTTTTTGTATGGTTGGAACCCAAAGAGGCTCTCTTGGCATTGGCGCTTTTGAACCATTCATGGTGAGATTCAACTCTGTTATTGGTCTTAACTGAGGCAAGGGTGCTGTCACTAATTTTCGACTGCCCTCATTGCCTCCGGTTTGAACCTCCATCATAAATAGGGTGTCTGTTGAACGAGTCATATATGAGAAACTCAATGTACTTGGAAGACGTACCTCTCGATATCGTGTCCATTGTCCGTTGTGCAGCTTACTTTCCAGGATGTGCTTGCCACCGTTGACGGTCCAAACTATAGAGTTTCTTGGGTTGACTTCTGATTCTAATGGACCAACATTTTCCATGCCCCATCTTTGGTGAAGGGGCGTTTCGGAACGTTTATCTGAAGTGAGATCGAATGCCATTAGTCTTGGTCGTTGCTCACAGGTTACAATAGCTGTGTTTCCCATAATCCGAACACCATGCCAGTCAGCCCGTATACCGGGTGGAGAATGCGCCAATTCTTTGATGCTGTCATCCAACCGTTCTATTGGCCATTGCTCCATGTCTTTACGTACTAGTTCATAATGACTGAGGAGATCCATCCATTGCCATCCAAACAATAGCATCAATGGGAACAGGATTTGTCCGATGGTACAAATAAAACGAAGGTAAAGGGAGGTGGTGGAATGACGGATGAGTTGCGGAGTCAGGAACCAGGTGCTTGGTAACCATTGTACCCAAGGGGTACGTAGTCGGCGTTTCCATTTTTCAGACACTATATCGAAAGGAATGAATCTCAGTCCAAGTAGAGCAATGCAGCAAACGATTCCAAGTGTCCCATAATGTGGTGTACACCACATTAATATCCCCAATGCAATCCACAATACCCATCCATGAGATTGAAGCCGTTTGTGTTGACCTATTAATAAAACTATTAATCCGCACAAGAATAGTATGTTGAGCGATGGTAATCGTAGCAGCAGACCTTGTGAGGACTCAAGGAACCATTTTATACTGCCGTGAGGATACTGGATGTACGGAATTAACATGACATTTCTTAACGCATTTGAGTGTTGGATTCATATGTGTATAGACAAATCAGAGACGTGTTTTGCAATGGGGTGAGTTGACTTAATCTTTGTCACGCTTGGACATCGATGAATCGGTATGGATGTAGTTTGACTGATTCACTTCAAAGAGTGGTACTCTATCTGTCTTGTGCACTCGATTCTAGAGTTGCCAGAGTCAATCTATCTAAGGCTGCCTTCGAGGTGGCCTGAAGGACGACGTTTGGGGCAACGGAGGCTCTATTTGCTTCATCCCACCTATCTGCACACAGGCACCATTTATCACCTGATTTCAGTCCAGGGAAGCCATACTGTGGTGACGGACTTGAGAGATCATTTCCTTTCGATTTGGTGTACGCTAGGAATTCTTTGGTCATTTCTGCACAAACCACATGAATTCCTCTATCGTTATTTCCCGTTCGGCAATAGCCATCCCGATAGAATCCCGTCATAGGTGCTGTTGAACAGGTCTGAAGGGGAGTGGATAGTACATTTTGCTCTGTCGGATGGGTGACAGGGTCGTGAGCAGTTTCGCAATGATCCAGTACACAGTTGCCGTCGGAGGCAGCTGGCATTGGATACCAATACAGGGCATTCAGTCCAACTGTCAAAAGTATACTTCGAATCATCCCACCTCCAATCAATTAAATGTATAAGAGTTTGGTCCTCAGACAACTCCTGTATTTTTTGTGTTGGTTAAGTGTTCGTCTGGTGGTATCAAAGTGTATTCTTAAGGACCTTCAATCTTCGAAAGTCCTCAGAACAGAATAGAGTCTCCACATATAACAATAGAGAAGTGCCTTTGTTCTGCAGTCTCTACTCTACAATGCCTAAATTAAGACTGGCCAATCACAGAAGGTTGGCAGCCTCTTCGGCTAAGGTAGAGCGTACACCCTTACTAAAGAATACAGAACCAAAAATTTTGGAATTCTTCATCTTTTCCGTCACATAGGTCAGTCCGTTGGAATTTTGATCCAAGAACGGGCTGTCCACTTGGTATGGGTCCCCCATGATGATGACTTTGGTACCTTCACCGGCTCGCGTGATGATGGTTTTAATTTCATGAGGCGTCAGATTTTGCGCTTCGTCAATGATCATGAATGCATTGTCGATGGAACGACCACGAATTGAGTTCAATGGCTGAATAACCAGAGATTGAGTGTCCAACAGATATTTCCAATTGGGTTCGGTCTTCTTATCGATGGTTGTTTTGGAGGGGATGATTTTATCTAGGTTGTCAAAGTAAGAGGCAATCCACGGCGCCATCTTTTCATCCTTGTCTCCCGGAAGGAACCCCAAAGAGTTACCCATGTCTACAATGGGTTTGGATAGGACAATCTGCTCATATGGTTGATGCAACTGTGTAATCGCACTGGCAAGCGCAATGATCGTTTTTCCAGTACCGGCTTTACCAATCAAAGAAACCAGTTTGACATCTTCAGATAACAGTAGAGCCATAGCCATTCTCTGTTCGATATTTTTGGGTCGAATGGTACCGTGGAAATTTTTTAATACCGGGCGTAAGTTACCGTCGACGTTTTGTATGACGAACTTCTTTCCATCATGGGTTCCGAGATAGAACTCATTGGGGGTTGGGTATTCAATGAACTCGTGGGTTGGAATGTCTAGTTCTGGATTGTAAATGCTCGGAAAAATTGGGTTCTCACCAATGTGTCTGAAACCAGTGTGCACGGTCTTAATTGAAATTTTGTCGTTTTCATAATCCTCGGCATCCAGTCCTTCACCCTGTGAAAGAAGTCGTAAATTCAAATCTTTACTAACCAGGACCACTTTGTCGTACATCGATTTCATGTCGAGTGCGGATTGCATGATCCATAGATCCATCTTTCGTGGATTGTTGTTTTCCTGTAAGGCTTGAATACCAACACCTCCAGTTGTTCCAATGACTCTGACGGTAATATCTTGCTCTTCCAGATACACCCCCTTTTGTAAATCACCCTCATCCCCTTTAATGCTTTGTATCGTTCGAGAGGCTACCCTCGATGCAAAAGCTACGTGGCCTTTTTTTCGTTCCTTCAAGTCATCGAGTTCTACGATGACAAATATTGGAATGGCAACGTCATTGCCTTCAAATTTATAAATGCATTCTGGGTCATGAATTAAAACAGAGGTATCGATCACATATAGTTTACGCATAGGGGATCCTTTGGGAGAATGTTGTGAGAGGGATGTGGTTTGTTTACCTCTTTTCTACTGATTAATATTGAAAAAATATCCTGGACCTCATTTTTTAGAATACTGTAATTGCCATCGAATCTGTTAGACTGGGATTTACGGTCTTTTTAAATAATTAGTGGGGAGGAACTTTGGGGATTGTTCATGTATCAAAACATGATCGATATCAAATCGAAATAAAGTCGCAGATGCTTGTTTCGCAGTTTGGAGATAATAATGAACAAGTGGATATGTGGCTTTTTTTACCACCGGCATTGGGCATTGCTCCAGCCGAGTACTCTCACACACAGTTCTACTCAGATCTACGGACATACACTCGATTAAAGACTCCATTTTTCAACATAGAGGATTTACTATCTTCATCGGAATCTCCCCTTGTACTTTTGGAGCGACGTATTGGTCAGGCACCGAGTATTCAAGTACAGCGAGTTTTGAGACAAGAGATTAAATTGATGACAACAATTGTTCGAAAGATAGAGCTGCCAGACGGGTCTAATATTCCATTGGGGTTATTGCAGACCGTGTTGAATCGATGGCGTATTGTACATTCGACCCTCAGTCAGAAAACGCTGTTGCCCAAGACCATTGCTTGTTTGAATATTGCCGATGAAGTATTGTCTAACCATTGGGAGATGTCTCTGATAGATGATAACACCGATGATGTATCCATCGATCGAGACCAACGACTGAAAGAAGAGGTTGCGTATCGAGAATCTCAGGGGTATTTGATTTACAACAAACATAAAAAGGATCAGTATCTGTTTCACTATGGGAATTTAGTGAAATATGTGTCAACGGTTCTGTATTTAGACACCAAAGTCGATGTGTCTTCACGGTGGCTTCGGCATCTAGCATTCGGTTTAGCAGCTGGTCTCGCTATGGTGTGGGCGTTGTTTGTACAAATCTATGCGTTATTTCGTTTGGGGATTGATTTGGGCGAAGGGATGAGTGTGCACTTGATCGGAACGTTTGTTGGGATTGGTATCTTCTCGTATATTTTAAAGGACAGAATCAAAGCTACAACAGGGCGATGGTTAACGGATTTACTGAATCGGAAAATGCCAGATCGTACCAAGCAATTTTATGTGGACGATGAAGAGATGCCCATATCTTACAGCGATGAAAAAACACGATTCGTGAAGGTGCGTGATCTCCCAACAGATATTCAAGATGTGTACCAAAACTTTCAAGAATGGAATCCATACTTTATGTTTGGATCGGATGTGTTGCATTATCAACAGAAGAGAACCACTCATGTGAAACTCGCTAGGAAGCAATTCCCTAGATTTAGAGGCGTGGTGCACATTCATCGTTTTCATGTGTGGAACTGGATCAAAACGTTGGCCCCTCCAAAAAAGGAAATCGTTGTGGTGAATGCCCATGGGAAAGTGGAAAGATGCAAAGCCCCTAGGATCTATACGGTTAATTTAATGACGAAGACGACGATGGGGGACCACTTAGAGTACAAGCTGTTCCGTATATTATTAAACAATCGCGGGGTCGTTGCTGTAGAGCCCGTGATACTTACTAGATAGAAGGTATTGCTTTTTTGAATCCGAATTTCTGATGTGTTTCGTCCTGTATATGTCCAACTTGGAGGTATACAATGGTCATAGAGCAAAATACGGTACACAATGAGCGTCAGCACTGGCTGTCTTGTAATTTACCATCTGAAGTAAAAAAGACGCCTAGACCATATCAAATATCGGTATTTCAAGCGCTCACAGCACAATTGAACAAGCATAAACGAGCATTGGCACATCTGGCTACTGGAGCTGGAAAAACGTATATTACAATGGAGTGGCTGCGTAGAGAGATTGCGAATGGTACGGTTACAACAAAAAAGCCGATTGTCTGGATGGTACATCGGTCTTCTTTGTTACCTCAAGCCATGAAGGAATTATTTTCGATTCCGATTGCTGAGAGAGAGGCGTTGGGGTTGAATGAGAACTCGATAGCGATTTTGGGTCATAGCCTCAATCAAAACCTGTCGAATGGAACGTTATTGGAAGGGGAAAACAACTCCACTCTTGTATATTTTACGACACGCCAGAGCTTTTCAAATATTGCTCCTCACTTCAGTCGGACACCATCGTTTATTGTTTGGGATGAATGTCATCAGGGTGATATGGGCAGTTTTCAGCAGGCACCGAAAATACTGAAGACGTTTCATCGAAAGCGAACGAAGATTATTGGCCTAACAGCAACACCCAAGCTCAACAGCTATACATTTACAGAGTCCGATATTGTCTATTCAAAAACATTGTCAGAATTGATAGCAATGGGCTTTCTAGCAAGGCCTATTCCCATTCAGTTAGACACACACATTTCTTGGAGACCCGAAACGGGACCTGTTAGGAACTCTGATTTTACCAATTTGCATGTTCTCAATACTCCACAACGAAATCAAAGAATTGTTGAGCACTATGTAAATGGCAAAAGAAAATATGGAAAGACGATTGTTTTTGCAATCGACATCGCGCACGTAGAGTCTCTCCTTCGCTTATTTCATGAACACAATATTGCTGCGACCGCGGTCCATTCAAAGATGAATTCTGCATTGGTATACAACAACATTCAGGATTTTCGTTTGGGACGTAAAGATGTCATTATCAATGTAGCCATGTTGTCTGAAGGATTTGATGCTCCGGAACTCGAAAGTGTATTTATGTGCCGTCCCACTAATTCTCGTACACTCTATCTTCAATCGATAGGTCGTGGTACGCGAATCCCAGAAGGAGGTGGGAAGACAACGTTCTATGTTGTTGATTTTGTCGATAATCTTACTCGACACAAGGGTTCCTTGATTATGGGAGTTCAAGTATTCCGCAATAGAGGTGTACAGGGTCGTAGACCGACGAGTTTACAGATGCGTGAGCGGATATCCGATGGAGAGCACTTCTTTCAAACGGGTGGTACACCTAGTTACATTTGTCAAGAGGATGATCTACCAGATACCATGCATGGCTTTTGGTTTTATCCTGAACAGACATTTGGGTTTGAGATTGAATTAACCGCTCCTGGTTGGTACAATAGATCAACGTTTAACCGAACCGCCCGCCGAATTATCACTGAACTAACTCAGGTTTTAGGTGTCGAGAAGGTACATCAACAAGCCTGTACCGCCAGCGCTCGGATTGCAACCAAGTGGAATGTTGAACAAGATGCCAGTTGTGGCTGGGAAGTGGTATCTCCTGTCTTACAAGGAATCGACGGGATATCAGAAGTTGTATCTGTCCTTAAATGCTTAGACACTTTGACCAAAGAGACTTCATTAATGGTCAATTTTACGACTGGATTGCATTTGCATCTCGGTTTTTCTGGGGCAACCGTACATCAATTAAAGTCTTTGATTGTCGAGATGCACAAAGCCGAACCAATGCTAGCGACAATGGTTTCCCAGTCTAGAATAAACACATTTTTGGGTGAAGGTCTGTATACAAACAATCCAAACCAATACTGCACTCCAATACGAACTCAGCTCACCAAAAAGGCATTGCAAAATAGTACTACGAAATATGCATTGCTTAAAGCCTTTAAGTCTCGGTATAGCACTTTGAATCTGAAGTCGATGTCAAGGATTAAAACCGTTGAGTTTCGATTCCACAATGGAACTACGAATGCGCTCAAAGTGGTGCGTTGGTTATCTTTATGTCAGCAAGTTTTTCATCAAGCCATTCGTCAAGGGGATTGGAGTCGCGATTTGGGATTGTACTCACGCCGTAGGGTGATCGAACCGGCTACGATGTTGCAGTTTGAAAATTGGGTTGGTGGGCTTCCCGGCGGGCATAAAGACAACTTTGTTAATTCTCTTTTACAACGTGCGAAGGAAGTGAAACGATATGATGTCCTCGACCAATAGGGGTGTTTACAGCATCGACAGTATTAAAGCGGCATCAATACCGATAGATTATGACTTCAATGTGTAAATCATACCTTGATCAACCCTCTCGGTTTTAATATACTTTTCCCATTGCAAACCTTCAATCTATGGTGGCACCATGCTATCTTGGACCCTCATGGTCTCTCTGGCCATGGCCGAACCGGACCGCACCGAAATCACCGATTTCAATCCTGCCGTTTCGACAACCCAACCCATTTTAACGCCCAAAGAGATTTATCAATTGTTGGATGACGAACGGTGGTCGAAGGGAGTGATTGAAGCGCGTAGATTGTTGGCGACTGAACCATCGAGTGGATTGGCCTATTTGACCTTGGGGGATGCATTGTCTCATTACCCAGATGGAGACGGAGATATTTATTTGGCGTTTGAGGCTTGGATGACAGCCAAAACCTTGACACCATCTCGAAGCAGCCTAAACAAGGTGGCTCAAAAAAGGTTGGCTTGGTCGCTTGAGCGCAGTGGTATTGTAAAGTTGGAACCCAGTGAGTTCATGGGAGTTAACGGGTTTGGTGAAGGGATTCGAGTTGAAGCGTTCAGCCATATGGATCTGGATTGGTCATCTCGAATCGAGGCGTCTAGAGGGAGTGTGTACATCACCAACATACCTCCTGGGAAGATCGTTCTTAAAATCACGTCAGACTTGGGTGTATACGTGACATCTATTGAGGTGGAAGCTGGTTCATTTTCGGCGATTTCGGTGGCGACCCAAACGGAGACGGTAGAAGCAGACCTTGAATCTGGAGAGTGGTTGTCGTACCTGGAGTCTGGCAGACAGGCTGTAGATGCGATGGTACAATCCACCATAGTCGATCCGCGGGTATCTTTTGAAGACCTTGCCAATACGATGGTTCAAATACCGAGAGCTCCAGTGCCGATAGACTCTACAACAACTTTCATTAGTCCATACAATGAGCGCATTGTATACAACAATGGTGCTCGCCAAACATTGGTCGGTGGATTGTATGTGCTCGAGGTTGACAAGAATGGCACTAAAACCTATGCGGATATTGTGGTGCATTCTGATTTGTCTGTGGAAACCATACGACAGCTTGTACTCAATGATGAACTTCGTAGAACGCAGAAGGAGAGTCCGATTGTCAGAGAAGCAATGAAGGATTCTCAGATAGTAGAACCGAGTTCTGTAGCCCCGAAAGACCTGCAGATAGAACCGTCGAATCCGAATCCTGAAGAACAAGAAGCAGTCACATCTACAGAGGTAGTGGTGTCTGATGCAGGCGTCAAAACTGAGCCTGATGAAGTAGACTCGAATGAAGGAGAGGATGAAGGAGAGAAGGTAGAGTTAGAGAAGGTAGAGTTAGAGAAGGTAGAGGTTGCTTCTATAGACAAATCCCAACCTACTGAGAGCGTACTTGAAGAGAACACAGAACAGGTTGAAAGTGCCCCCGTATCTACAAACAGCGAACCCCAACTAGAGACATCGGATACAGATCAAGATGCCAACACGTTGATGGATAATGTTCAGGAGTTGGAAACGAACACTGTAGAGCCAGAGGCGTCATTTGTTTGGAGTCCCAAGTCTGGTGCACAGGTGCAGCGAAGGTCGTTGTACTTTGTTGGCGGGACGGCTTTGTTTACCGGATACGCAATGTATAGAGCCGATCGATTTGCTGATTTGGCAAATGGTGAGACGCAGTCCCAAGCCAGTTTTGAAGATTATCGTTCGAAGTCAGAACAGTGGCGATCTCATTTTGGTATTGCCTCTGTTGTGACTGGACACGTTGCGTCTTTGTATCTAGGTATGAAAGTGCTTGAGTGGCGCGCGGTTAAAAAGAGACCTAGGACTTCACTCCATCAAACAGACTCCAACCATTTGGATGTCGCTGGAACTTTATCGGAGGGTGAGCAATGACTTCGACTCAAGGTATGACAATGACGGCAGTTGGACTGTGTCTATTGATGTCTTGTATCTCAGAGATCAACAATCCATTGGCTGTGGACAACGACGGAGATGGATTTACAGAATTGCAAGGGGACTGCGACGACGCACAAGACAGGGCTTTTCCTGGTGCGGCTGTGTTGGATTCTGAAACGGAATGCATGCTAGATGTCGATGGTGACGGATATGGTGACCTTCAAGTCTCGGAAGAGGGCGCAGTGATTTCAGGAAGTGATTGTGATGATTCCAGCTCCGAGTCTACATATCTAGCGATTGATGGGGACTGCGACGGCATCTTGTCCGACGCGGACTGTGATGATGAGAATGCCTTATCGACCGCAATAGAGGCTGATACAGACTGCGATGGTGTGATCACAGCAGAAGACTGTGATGATGAAGATGCTTCATCGACAACACGGAGCATTGATGGAGATTGTGACGGCATCTTATCAGATGAAGACTGTGATGACACTTCAGTAATCGCACCTACGTACGACACAGACTGCGATGGACTTTTGACGGGGGGAACCCTCTCGGCTGGAGCATCCAACACCTGTGTGGTTGATTCAACAGGGTCGATTGTGTGCTGGGGTTCTGAGGATACTGGCGTTCTGTCGATGCCGTCAGAGGTCTTTACAATGGTTTCCGTCGGATACAATTGGGCTTGTGGTTTGGCGACAGATGGTCGAGTTCAGTGTTGGGGTACAGACAATGATGGTGTTCTGAACCCACCGTTGTTCAATGCGGCTCAGATGGTCTCGTCTGGATTGGGTGTGCACAATTGCGCGCTTGAAGAAGATGGTTCGGTACAATGCTGGGGTTGGAATGACAACGGACAAACCGATGCTCCAACGGCGTCCTTTAACGCTGTCGTTTCAGGAGGCTTACATAGCTGTGGATTAAGCCTAGCTGACGCCATCACATGTTGGGGGAGCAATGACTTTGGTCAAAGTACACCTCCAAGTGGGCAGTTTGCACAGATTGCAGCTGGCTACGGCCACAACTGTGGATTGGATGCAGACCATTCGATTCACTGTTGGGGATTGGATGATGCTGGTCAGAGCAGTCCTCCTACTGGGGTTTATGCGCAAATTTCGGCAGGGGATGCTCACTCTTGTGCAATTGCACTAGATGGCTCGGTACGGTGTTGGGGTGACAATGCCTTTGGACAATCGAATGCACCGGATATTCAAGCGAAAAGTCTGTCCTGTGGTGCGCACCATACCTGTGCACGCTTATTTGATGATTCTATACGGTGTTGGGGCGATGACACCAGTGGTCAAGTCTCTGAGATTCCAGGCTAAGACGCACCATTTTATCGCTTTTGTGATGATATGGGAACGACTATATCCCTTAGGTCTAAGGCGGAGCTGTTATCCATCTACATGGACTCACTAAATTAATGGCTTCGGTTGCGTCATAAGCTCTCAATACCCTCATAGAAAACAGTCGAGGCTTTCTAAAGCTAAAATTAGATGCCCAGGATACTGTGAATTCACAATTGATACCTCTGTTTGGATCTGATCGTTGCTGTTCATATGCCAATACTTTTAGGGTGACTTCAATCATATCGTAAGTTTGACGTTGATCGACGATTTGTACGATGGAATGGATAGATACATCTGCGTATTCACAGATGTATCCCAAAAGATGTTCGTCGTGTAAACTGGTCATAGGTTCCTCATGGTTGTTGTGATAACCAGACTGAATCGTAGAATCGGTCCTAAAACCCTTATTTTTCATCCTAAAATTCGTGTGGTTCTTCGTTTGACTGTTCCAACAGGAGGACACATGTCGAATTATGAATTCATAAGATCATTTTTAGAAGCAAAGAACAGTGGGATATCAGGGGTCGAGGCTCTTGTACAAGTTGCATACGATCAAGGATTGATCACTAAACAAGAGATGTTACCACTCATTCAGCATCTCACTGAATTTGGTGGGGAGTTGCCTACAGATATTGAGGTGCCGGAAGATAAGTTTGAGCGAGTCGTTTGGTTGACCCGTTGGAATGACTGGGTTGAATGTATTGTGTCAAAACTTATGCACAATGCCGTCATATTCAGTATGATTGACAAAGACGAAGAAGGGGTAACTCGCGATCAGTTGATTCATCATTTTCCCATTTCACTGGATGAGCTATCCTTAGAATGCCACGTGGAAAGTCTTATGAAAGATAAGACAGGACACGAGCGTAAGGTAACGATGCATGTCAATGTATTAAACCGAAGGAGCCTGTTTGCCATGCAATGCATCTTGTCTCTTCCACAAAAAGACATTCGTAAATTGTTGAAACAGCATAGAAGGATAACCATCGTACTGCAACATTCTGGAAATGGAAAGTTTACCAAACTCAAGAAATTGATGCAGCCTTATGGGCTAGAACTTACACTCAGTCGAATGTCCTGACTGTTGGGTCGTTAACGTGTTGAAGTGAACGCTATACGAATTCGAGACTGACAAGTTATATCGATTGATGTATACATATATAGTTCAACAAAGGGAGATTTGATGTACATAACTTTGATATTCGCCGGATTGCTTGGTGAAAATGGTGGCTTTCGTTCCAAATTACTCAAGGCGATGGATTCCGTTGTGGTAACCCCACAAAAGCAATCGTTCTTGGACAATTGTCAGAGTCCATTGCAGCAGATTCAGACGGTGGAGTCCGCAGCAGGTCCGATATCGAAAGATACACTGAGAGCGTACTGGGATGTTCAGCTTAAACCGGATGGGTTGGCACAGAGTATCGCAGAATGTGCATCTATTGGAACGGAGACAGGGTCAGACCTGCAGATTCAACAAAAGGAATCTCTCACCGCTCTGTATGCATTCTTCTTGGATTTACACAAGGTGATAGATACCCACGGTCAGCCATCTTTTTTTGACCCGTCGTATATGCAGTTGTTTGACCCAGAGGTAGAATTGGTGGATACACATCAAGCTTGCAATCCAGAGTTGATGTTCATGGTCGAAGAAACGATAGGCAAGAGCTGGATGATGACCGGTTTGTCATCCATCGCCGAAAAGATAGACGAGAAAACACCTTTGTCAGATTTTGAAGATACGCTCAAAGCCGATCAAAAGGCCAACTATGACATTGCCAAACAAAAATCAGACACCTGTATTGCTAAGAAACTCGAAAATGAAGTTCCGTATGCAGAGCGAGCCCCTGCAGCAGTACGCAAAGAATGGCGATCGACAGTCAAAGATGCCTTCACACAAAACACCGATATTGAAATCGTAAAGATTGTCTTTACCACTCCAGAGTTCAAACGGTTTGATGAAACAAAAGCAGAGATTACCCACAGTGGTGATCTGAAAGTTAATCATCAAAACTATGATGCAATGGACGTCATGGTGTATGCCCGTAATGGGGAATATGTCGACGGATTTATTGTTACGTTGTATAAAGACCGTGTACAAAACACCGCTTATGCCCGTTTTTACGGGTTTGACGCGTATGGCAATTTAAAGCCGGCTCATCGTGTGTTACCGAAGAACGTGAAGTGACTTGCAGTCGTTGGCTCAAACTACTGTAGATTAGTCTAGGTTACAACGAAGTAACCGTAGCACTGGGGTAATTGATTTCCGCAAACTCAGTATAGGTATCTTCACCACTGATGACTCGGGTATCCGTCCACACCTGTGATCCACCTAGGAAAATAGTGACGGTAACGCTGTTCGCACCTGGGAAGGATGAACTTGGATAATCGTGTACCACGACGGTATAGGTTCCACTAGATGGAGATCCCATATTGATGTTTTCAGGTCCAGTTCCGGAGATGTCATCCAAGTCGAGCAGGGGATTGTCTGTGGTGTCTCCAATTACACCCCAATCAAGTGGGCTGAATAGAGACTTGCAATTGGCAAAGTAGCAATCGTTTGTCGAAGTGTATGCCCCACCATTGTAGGTCATGTGGAGATCCATGTCATCTCCCGCTTCTGTCCAAGACATTTGTACCCATAGATCCTGTCCAGGAACTCCTACGAGTGTGGTTTGACAAGGGGCTGATTCGATCCCAAACTCATTGGTTACGATGAGCTGTCCCACATAGTCTCCGGCTAAGTCAGGTGTGAAGTTTGAACGGTTTGCGGAGTTGCCAACTGGCATACTTGCTTGAGAACCGGCGGGCTTAGAGAGGAGCGTCCAATCATAGTCTGTAATGGTGGCACCAGTAGGGTCGTAGGAATCGACACCGTACCATGTTGCTTGTTGACCAGTATTTGGTGCAACGGTCGCCGGATCTACGTAACAATCTGCGATAGGGGCATCCCCTGAGGCTTCGCCGTTGATTGTTGCAGTGGGATCTACAGCGGGTTCTTCACAGTCAACGGTAAATACCTCGCTGAAAGTACCAACAGTGTCTGGCTCAAAAGTAGCCTCGACAGTTGTGATTTCACCAGGTGCTAGAGTGATGGGCCAGGACTCCGTCGGCATGATACTGAACTGTGTGCCGGTGAGATAAAAGGTAGTCAGAGTGACGGGCAGTTCACCCACACTTTCCAGTTGGAAGGTTCCTGTGGTGACGCTTCCCACACCTTGACTGCCCAAATCCATGACCAATGGGTTGATTTGCAATGCTGGGAGGCTCTGTGCGACAGCACCATTCAATGGAACTTCGACCATTGGCGTGTCCGGATCATTACTGTTGATTATGATGGCGGCTTCATCTTCCGCCCCGTCAACGGTTGGAGCGTAGACGACAAATACATCCGAACTTTGACCGGGAGTGAGGATGGGGTTGCCAAGCTGGGTGAACGAAAAGGCTTCGGAACCCACAAGTTGAAGACTACTGACATTGAGGTCTGCGCTACCGACATTGGTGATTGTAAACAGGTCTTCCTCTGGAGCACCGACTTCAGCATCAATAAAACTGAGGGCAGAAGGTGATACGTCGATAACGGGAGCGACGCCCACTTCAGCTTCCTTACTTTCGGTGACATTGTATTCACTGCAGGCGAATAGAATGCTGATGGGCAATAGGTGTAACTTGTTCATATAAAACCTCCGTTTCAGTAATGTACACGATCGGTCCTTGCATGTGCAATCATTTTTTGATTATTAGAGTGTTGGTAATCATTTTGAAAGTTACGAAGTATAGGCTGATATAGGTAATCATTATGGAGTTATTATGGAACACATAATAAAATTACTAGATTTGTATAAGGGTTCTGTTGCTTTCGTTGATCAAGCGATATCGCTGATGGATGCGTTAGAGTTATCAAAAGACGATTTCGAGACCGTGACCAATATAACAACAGTGAAGTCCCTCGCTGATTTTCAACGTCGTACGAGTCACTTAGCGAGACATCAACGTCATTGGCTATGTGCAAAGATGATTGAATATGGTTGTGAAATGCGAGAGGTGAAAGAGGAAGCCTTCACAGCCGAAACCATTGTGTTTATTCGAATATTTCCCAGTCTTGAGAATATAACGATATCCCATGTGGGTAAACTACGTAGTGATCAATCTCGATTTTCGCTGAAGTTTTTGAACCGTTTGCAAACGATTCACCTAGAGAGTTGCCAAACAGAATGGGAATTTCCCAGTGGTATTAAAAGCATAACGGCCCGCTATTCTGAGTTGTATTCATTGAACCTGGACACGTTGCCCAATTTGGAAAGTCTAGAATTGATGACCACAACAGTCAATGGAGGCATTCAATGTAGCAAGGAGCACGTATCGCTTCGGGGATTGACTTTAGACAACAGTGCGGTGAGTTTTGCAGAGACATTCACACCTGTTCAAGTACCGATGTTGGAAGACATCAAAATACGTCTATTTGATGGTACAGGGAA
>CALDQI010000858.1:0-2426 GCA_937911635.1 uncultured Pseudomonadota bacterium
ATGATTGGCAACGTGATATCAAATGCAGTGTAGATGACTTGTACAGAAGGGCACAACGATGAAGGTTTTTAAGTTTGGTGGTGCATCGGTCAAAGATGCTGAGGCAATACGCAATATGGTCTCCATCGTACAATCCTACGACGGACCTTTGTTCATCATAGTGTCAGCCATCGGGAAAACGACCAACGCCATGGAAAAACTCTGGACTGCCTATGTACAGCGTGACCAAGAAGATGTCAAAAAGCTCTTCAATGCTTTGTACACCTTTCACCAAGACATCATTGACAATTTGGATGGATATGGTCAGCGGCAGATTTCGAGTGCTTTTAGAGAATCATATCATCAGCTGGAACAATATCTAACAAAAGAACCTAGCGACAACATTGCCTTTGAATATGATCAAATTGTTTCCTATGGCGAACTGTGGTCCACAATCATTGTACGGGGATTTCTATACTATGGTGGTGAAGCAGCCATGAACCTGGATGCTAGAAAACTAATTCGCACTTCAAATCATTACCAAGAGGGCAGGGTTGATTGGGACAAAACACAAGAACTCGTACTGAAGGAAGTAGAAGCCGCACGGCAGTTCTGGAGATATGACCACCGAACCAGCGACAAGAATCAACCAAAATGCCTGATCACTCAAGGATTCATTGGTCATACCAACACAGGCATGACCACTACGCTCGGCCGAGAAGGCAGTGATTTTACCGCAGCCATTTTGGCTTGGGCACTGGATGCGGAAGAGGTCTTGATTTGGAAAGATGTCCCAGGACTCTTGAATGCCGACCCTAAAAAGTTTGATGATACGTTCAAAATCGATCAAATTTCCTATCGAGAAGCGATTGAGCTGAGTTATTTTGGCGCTTCAATTATTCATCCAAAGACCCTGAAACCCCTTCAAAACAAAAACATCCCCTTGAAAATCAAGTCTTTTGTAGACCCCACTGCCGAAGGAACGATTATTCACTCCGATGAACAATTTGATGACGCTCAATCATCGTACATCTACAAGAAGAATCAAATGCTGTTTACCATCAGCCCGACTGATTTTTCTTTTATCATGGAAGACCACATCAGCGTCATCTTCAATATCTTCTCTAAGCACGGTGTCAAGGTGCATTTGATGCAGAACTCAGCGCTCAACTTTTCAGTGTGTGCCGATGTCAAACCTACGATGTGTGAAGGACTGATCGAAGAGCTCTCGGAAAGTTTTCTTGTGCGATACAATGAAGACGTCGACCTCTTTACCGTACGTCACTACAAAACGCTTTACCTCCCCGAAAAACTCCAAGATAAAACTGTGCTCATCGAGCAGCGCAGTCGCTCAACCCTTCGGTATGTCTTACGATAACCAGTCAGTTTGAAAGGACTAACAGTCACCACCATCGTTGTTGAACTCTGGGCAGTCAAAATAGATGAACTCATTGCTCCAGAAGCCAAATCCTGAGTCACACCAGCCATCACCAACCCAATCAGATGGAGCGCAGTTTCCGTTGCAGTCTGGAATCTCGTCTGCTGGACAAGTGACACTTTGTCCTTGTGGACCGTCGGTGCCATCACAGTCTTGATCGATACCGTCCATGTATGTATCTGAAGCACCGGGGTTGATACCGCTGTCCGTATCGTCGCAGTCACTACTGGTTGGATACCCATCGCAGTCCATATCGTTTACGGTACTGCTGTCGTTGTCGTCACAATCATCTCTAGTTAAGATTCCGTCGCAGTCTTGATCGTACAGCGGTTGAGATGGGTTGTTATCGTTGCAGTCCTCATCGGCAAAGACACCATCCTCGTCCTCATCAATCGTACTTGGATCGTCCGGCGTAGTTCCAGTATCTGTATCGTTCTGATCGTTGTTTTCTGTACCGTTGTTTTCTGTGCCGTTGTCGTTGGAGGTATCTGTATCTTCTGAGTCCTCTGAGCCTTCTTGTTCTTCCGAACTTTCAGAACCTGTGGTTTCAGACTCTTCGATGTTGGTTTCTTCTACGGCTGTATCCTCTTCTTTAGTACCACAGGCAACGAGTATTAACAGAGCAAGTACATTTATTTTCATGACAGTCCACCCTACTTATAACAATTGTTATTTTATAAATAAACTAACAGAAGATATGTCTATGGGCAAATTATCACCATCACTCAATGTTCATCTGGGCGTACAAATGAAATGTTGCAGCTCGAAGCCTGTATAATTAGCCAAATCTATCCATATCAATTCAAACAAGGACATCTCAATTATATGTACGCTTTACCGTTTGTTCTTTCCATGCTTAATACGTCTATCGCAGAGGAGTCTGAGACCGATAATAAAGTCAGACTCGGTATATGCGGAGGGGTCTCACCACAATGCCTTATCACCACTATACAGTTAGACCTTCCAGGTGAACGCTGGGGCATTTCAATTGGACTGTTACCCACATGGG
>CALDQI010000859.1:0-9797 GCA_937911635.1 uncultured Pseudomonadota bacterium
TGCTTGAAGGTGCCAATCTTCTCATCTTAGATGAACCGACAAACGATCTGGATTTGTTGACGCTCAGAGCTCTTGAAGAGGCGTTGCTGGAATTTGGTGGTGGTGTGTTGGTCGTGACTCACGATCGTGCATTTTTGGACCGTGTCTGTACAGGGATTTTGTCTATCGAAGAGGGGGAAGTTGTTTCGTATGCCGATAGAAGTCAGGTTGTACGGGCGGCCTCAATCCGTAAACAAGCAGAGCAAGCCCTGTTGCAAGTAGAGAAGGAAGCCTCGAAAGCCAAGGCTCCCAAATCGCCTCAGAAGAAATCCGGACTGTCCTACAAGGAGAAAAAAGAATTGGAGACTTTACCCGATCAGATAGAGGTATTGGAAGCAGAACTGTCCGATATCGATGCTGTGTTATTGGACCCCGATACATACACGAACCCAGAGATCCGAGTGTCAGAAGTACAGGCTCAAAAGCAGACAGTCGAAGTCAAGATAGAACAGGCGATGGAACGGTGGGAAGAGTTAAGTGAAAAGGCACTAGAATAAAGAATGTGGATGCTGGGTCGATGTTTGTTCCAGTAGTAAAGGATGAGGATGTTTGATGGAACAGAGAATGCACAGCCCTGTGTTTATCGTTGGGATGCCCAGATCTGGGACAAAATTGCTTAGAGGAATGCTGAACGGTCATTCCCAAGTATTCATTCCATTGAATGAAACAGAGTTCCTTCCCGCTTGGATTCGTCGCTGGGCTTCGTTTGGCAATCTATCCAACCGTCATACTTTTATGGAGTTTTATCAGCGATTTGTTGACACCTTTTACTTTCAAAATCGAATGGCTGAACACGGTGAGCAAATTCGCCCCGACGTATGGTACAATCGTTGTGATGGGGATTTCTCTATCGCGAATGTGTTTGAGCAATTGATCCGCCACGACGCAAAAGTACCGGAGGGAGCGATTTGGGGTGACAAATCTCCTTCGTACTTGAATCACATTGAATCGATTCGTGCCATTTATCCCACGGCCAAGTTTATTCATTTAATTCGAGATGCGAGAGATTATGTGCTCTCTTTGGAAAAGGCATTTGGAAAGAATAGGCTACGTGCGGCTCAGCGATGGAACGATGCCATGTTCCTTGCCAAGGAAGAGGGGGAACGGTTGGGATCAGATTTTATCGAAGTCCGATATGAAGATTTGGTCGATGCTCCAGAGAGAGAGGCTCGTCGCCTGTGTTCATTTTTGGCCCTGGATTTTGAATCCAGTATGATTGCTTTGCAACGTGCCACGGAAAATCTAGGGGATACAAAGGGGGCACAACGTATTGTGGCTGGCAATTATGGGAAATATAAGACTCAAATGAACACCGATGAGTTGAGGTCTGTCGAAGCCTATTGCGCGGAAGGATTGAACCAGATGGGATATACAGTGTTGCAGCATACAGGCCCCAACAACCGGTTGACACCTTTGGAAGAACGCAAACATCAGGCAGGGGATGTGTGGAGATTGATCCAGATCGACGCGCGCGACAAAGGTTGGTTCGAAGCGATGAACTCTAGAGTGAGTCACTTCATTAAAACGCAGTGGTAATCTCAATCGCTACAGCAAATTTTTCGGATCGACATCCAAAACGAGTCTGGCACCGGTGATGGTTGTTTCTCGTAAGATGTGTCGGACTTGTTTGAGCCAATGCCTAAATGTTTTGCTGTTTGTGCCTTTGAGTAAAATTTGCACTCGATAACGACCGACCAGTTTTGACAATGGTGCCATCGCCGGTCCCATGACGGTGATGTCTTTTGCATTGCGAGATAGCTGGCGCATGAGGCCTGCGACTTTACCAGCCTCAGCACGGACTCTATCCCTATCTTCTCCTTCTAAACGAATGAGGACCATTTTTGAGGTTGGAGGATAACTCAGCAGTCCCCGCTGGTACACTTCTTGCTGATAGAAGACTTGGTCAGGATCCTCTAGATGCTTCGCTGAGAGTAGTTTGAACACAAAATGGTCGGGGTGTCTGGTTTGTACAAGTACGTGGCCCGCTTGTGCTCCTCTACCCGCGCGCCCTGCCAACTGTGTGACTAGAGCATAGGTTCTTTCAGCGGATCTAAAGTCTGGTAACGTTAGGATGTGATCGACACCGATCACGGCGGACATTGTGACATTGGGAAAGTCATGTCCTTTGGCAACGAGTTGTGTGCCCAAGAGGAGCTGTGTTTTCCCTGTTCGGAAGGCTTCTAAGATACGATGGTGAGCCCCTTTTGTAGCGGTTGTGTCTGCATCCATTCTAGAGATACCCACATCCGGAAAAAGGATTTGTAATTCTTCTTCTACTCGTTCTGTACCGTATCCAATGATGTTGATGGGGGTTTGACAGCGAACACAATTTGGGTAGAAGTCCTGATAAAATGAACAATAGTGACAGGTGATCTTTTGAGAACGTCTGTGTAGAACCATGTTGATTCCACAGGAGGGACAAGAATAGGTGTGACCACATCCTGCGCACTCTACAACTGGGGCATACCCTCGTCGATTGAACAACACGATCGCAGACCCACCGTTTGCAAAGGTTTCTCTCAGTGCCAGTTCGACAGCCGGAGCGATGATCTGAGTCGGTGGTTTACCCCGCATATCGATGAGGCTCATCTTGGGTACGGGTTTGGGCGTGGCCCGTTTATTGATCCGTAGCAGCTCGTAGCGTCCTTTGTGCGCATTGAACCATGATTCGACACTGGGGGTTGCAGAGGCGAGAACCACTGGGCATTTTTCCATGATTCCTCTGACTACTGCCATATCTCGTGCGTGATAGCGAACACCATCTCCCTGTTTGTACGAGTCATCGTGTTCTTCATCTATGATGAGCAGCCCTAAATTTGGAAAGGGTGCAAATAAGGCCGAACGGGCTCCGACAGCGACGTCGGCTTCTCCTGCGCGGATGCGTCTCCACTCGCGGAGTCTCTCTTGCGATGATAAACCACTGTGTAGACAGGCGACTCTCTCTCCAAAGCGTGCTTGTACACGCCCGATTAGCAAGGGGGTGAGTGCGATTTCCGGTACCAATATTAGGCTTTGTTGTCCTTTGTCTAGATAGTACTGAGCAGCTTGTAAAAAGACCTCTGTCTTGCCTGCACCGGTTACACCATGTAGCAAGTACGTTCTGCTTTGTCCGACAGTATGGCCAGTACACATCGCATCATAGGCTGCTTGCTGTTGATCATTTAATTCATGTGGTTGACTGGAGGCCGGAAGCGTTTTGAATTCTGCGGATCTTCGATCTTCACGCTCTACAATCGTGACATGTCCCTTCTTCGAGAGTCTACGGACGGCATCTTTGATGGTTGGCCCTTCCAGTCTGGCGAGTTCATTCATTTCAATCTCACCACCCGCGTCGTGTATGGCGTTGATAGCGGCAATAGATCGAGCCCCACTGACATTGTGAAACTCCGCTTCACTTAGAGTTAAAACGGCAATTTTGATCTTTGATTTGGGACCATTGTTCACTTTGTCTTCGAAGCGAATGAGTTCTTTTTTGCACAGAGCGTCGAGTAGTCTAGTAATTTGAGCGTATTCCAAGTGATCGATCGAGCGATTCAGTCCTTTGGAAGAACGATTTGGTTTGGCGATGACCTCTCGAAGTACAGATGTTTGATTGGCACTTCGAAGGGAGTCGTCGGCCAGTGCTGCGACGCCCGCTTCAGTTGCCGTATACACGCGCATGCTCTTGCCTTTGTAGTCTCTGGGCAGGGCAGTCGCAATGACCTCACCGAGTCCACTGAGATAATAATTGGCGATCCATTTGAAAAATGGGATGCTTTCTCGATCAAAAGCCGGAGTTGGATCCAATATTCTAGAGATGGAGCGTACGGTCGTTAAGTGGGTTTCTTCTATGAATTCGATCACATACCCACTGACCTTTTGTTTTCCAAATGGTACCAGTACAGCATGTCCTATCTCCAAGGACATACCCTTAGGTACAGAATAGGTGTAGAGTCCATCAAGAGGTAAAGAGACCGCAATTTGAACATAGGGAAAATGGGACATAAACCTTCATTGGGTAGAGTGATGTATTATCCCATTGACACCAAAGTTCCACTGGATTTCGGACAAGTTCTGGTTCTGATTATTTTTTAGTCGTTTTGGATGTCTTAGGAGTTTCTGACTTAGACTCGGGCAAAAACTCTTGGATCAATGCCATCAATTGCTCTCTCATTTCAGGGCGATGGTAGGCTTGATACATGGAGGCGTGCAACAGCCCCATAGCGTTCCCAGTATCAACGCGTTTTCCTGCAAACTTGAATCCCACAACCTTATTCATGCGAGCGAGCATGTGTAGAGCATCGGTGAGCTGAATTTCTCCGCCTTTACCAGGAGGTGTCTCTTCTAAAAGTGCGAAGATCTCTGGGGGCACAACATATCGACCGACAATCCCAAAATTGCTGGGAGCGACCTTTGGATGTGGCTTTTCAACCATACGTTTGACGCGCATTTCTTGGTCATTGTCCCACTGACCAGAACAGATACCGTATCGTTGTGTTTGTTCCTTAGGGACTTCCATAATCGCAACGACAGCTTCCTTTTGCTTTTCGAATACTTTGATCATCTCTCCAATGACCGGTTTGTCTGAAAAGATGATGTCATCTCCAAGTAGGATGGCGAATGGCTCATTTCCAACGATTGGTTTTGCAGTTAAAATAGCGTGTCCCAAGCCCAATGCTTTGGGTTGACGAATTGTGATGACGTCTACTTTTTTACCTGCTTCGAGGACCTTTTCTAGCAGATCGAATTTTTCATGTTCTTTTAAATGTGCTTCGAGGGCTGGAGCTGAGTCAAAGTAGTCAACCATGGCATCTTTTCCCCGCGCGGTGACAAATATAATGCGTTCAATTCCAGCATCAGCGGCTTCGCGGACAATGTAGTCGACACACGGTCGGTCGAGGATTGGTAGCATTTCCTTCGGTACGGATTTGGTGGCTGGTAAAAATCGAGTCCCGAGACCTGCTACGGGGATTACGGCTGTGCGTACGCGCATTGAAGCTCCTTTTTCAACAACGACAGTGTCGTCATATTGTGTCAAATGATGTTATGTGTTTTGTGTAATCTTGGAGAGTGTTTGAATTTTATCGGTTTCGTTTTGGCTTTGCCACAGGCTTTTGCAGAAGATAGACCAGCATCGGCAGTGGATCTGGGGATGTCAGAAGTGTCTCGGACCAATTTGGATGCGTTTTCGGGGATCCGATTGGCTCCGGCAACATTGCCACTCGTTTCGAGATATCAAGCGCAAGGCAGCGCTGTTGGCCAAGTTGCAGATGATTTGGGATGGCATGTTGGCGCATCGGTAATGGATTCCAGTACGGGACCTATCGCAATGGGACTTCAAGTGCAGTATGCAACTGGAGAGGCTCCACTAGAAGGAGAGGCACTTCCAGGCTGGAAATTGCCAGATGAAGACTTAATCCGTGACTTTGCAGATTTGGGGATTACGGCTGCAGGAGCCGTTTCTTTCATGAATCGTCAGTATGGTCTTGGAATGAGTGCCACGTATTTGGGGCGAACGTATTTGACCCGCACCCAAGGTGGCAGTCTTTTGCTTGACTTTGTATTGGATCGCACTGAAGAAACCAGAGTCCATCAGCTTGAACTCAATGCTTCCGGTAGCGCAAAGATTGGGGATGTTGTAGTTGTTGCCGCTGGTTTCAACGATTGGCTTGGGATTTCCGGTGCTCGTCGACCATTTGCATCTGCAAGATTTGGCATCGTGGATACACCATTGCAAGGCTTTTATGAGAATGTTGGTGGTGTAGAATTGGATATTGAAGGTGCATGGAATGGCGATGGCTTTGGTCTGGGGATGGTCGGATTGGCGGGCGACATTCGGATATCAGAGGTGTTGCTGAGGGGTGGATACCAATATGATGGCGTAAATTCACTCCACAAGCCTGGATTGGGCCTTGGAATCGATGATGGAAAGGTGTCACTGGATTATGGAGTTCAATTGTACCTTCAAAACAGTGTACTGGATTCTCATTGGCATTCTTTGGGTGTACGGTTTCGCATCTGATGTTTTGGATTCTATTTATTGGTTGTCGCAACAATTCAATCGTTCAGTGTGAAGATGTAGAAGACGCACAAAGTTGTTTGCAATCGGTCATTCAGACTTCTGCTACTGTAGATGAGGCTGGTACTATTTGTGCACCAGCCTCTAATCAAAGGATACGCGGAGAGTGTTTTTTTCTTTTCTCAGATGGGTATCAGTTAACAGGTGAACAGGCGCTGTCGATGTGTGCGAAAGCAGATCCCTTTACTGAAGATTGTTTGCGTCATGCAGCGGCCCGAGATGTCGAGCAGAATATCTTTTCAACGTTGACGCACGCAACTCCTCAACCAATGAAGCTGTTGCCTAGGATTTATGGCTCCGTACAGCAGTATCTACCAGCTCAAATCGCGGAATCGATGTCTCGAGACATGATGATTCGATTTCAAGCCAGCAAGGTGGGTGATATCTTTGACCGAGATGCCTGTATAGGGCTCAATCCATCTATTTGTGCTCAGGTGTACATTGTTGCGTCCTTAGGCTCTAGAGACCAATGGTCCGAGTATGTTGAAGAGCCGTGGATGCAAGACTGCGGTGGTCAATTGACTGCTTCATCTGCTGAGTCGTGGGGCTGGAAGGGTTGGAAGCCTTCTATGGAAGTCATCGTTCAGCAAGCTTATGACCAGCTATGCGGCGCTGTGCAGGGTCAGAAGATTCAAGATCAAACAGTGCCGGAGGCAAGCACCGACTCATCGAAATGAATATCTCGTTTTTTCAACAGGCGTCGCGACAACTGAAAAGCATTTTCCATTGAGTGGTCCATGTTGTTGTACCAAAAGAGTCCTGTACGGCCAGCCAAATGTAGGTTCTCAAACTGTGCGATCGCCTCTCGCATAGACGCCAATTCAGTAGGGTAGTTTTCAGAATAAATCGGATAAGAATGCGGAATGCGTTCAATCTGTACATCGACGATTTTGCTTCTGTCTTTGACCATGCCCACTTTAACTAAGTCATCAATGATCCAGTCGGTTAGATTTTCACCGCTCTTCCATCTATCGTCCCCGACCATACACGTCACTTCGCAACAATAGCCGACTCCATTTGATGGACACGTGTCCGGAGACAGAAATCTTGGTGTGGATACGCGATTGATGAGAAGGTTGGTTTCACCGTAATAGCACCACTGATAATCTCGTGATGCCGCTTCATCTTCTACCATGACATTGAACAGCAGCAACCCTAAATAGCCGAGATCTGGACTCGGAAGGTTGAGCTGTTTAGCAGCAAGGTTGATGGGGGCAGTCCATACAATGTCTGATATGTCGATTTTTTCTTCACCAATTTGTACTGCATGTACTACTTTTCCAGTGTGCAACATCGTGACGCTCTCTTCTGTTACGATCTGTCCGCCCAACGACCGTATGGCATCGGCCACCTTATCCCACGCATCTTGCATTCCACCCGTTGGATACACGAATCGTTGTGCAGGAGCGTTGTTTTGAGTGATCGTCGACTTTAGCAGCTGGAAAAGTGTCTGCATTTGTGCATTGTCATTGATGATGGCCCGATTGATTCCAACTTTTGCCCAATCTGAGTGGGTGGACTTAGGATGGATTCCCAAAAACTTTAGCGAGTATCCCTCAAAGAAATGTTTGTAGAGTGTCGGTCCATATTGACGTAAGATGTAGGTTTGGAAGTTGTCGTCAGGGTATTCTTTAAATCCGTTGATCGCTAAATCTATCGTCGCTCGGAATGCGATTTCTTTTGGTAGCTGCAGCAGATTCTTTAACTTGATCGGCCATCCGTAATATTTACCTTTGAAGTACACTTCTGACTTTCTAGGAAAGTAGGTTGATTCTTCTTTCAGTATGCGTTCTACATAGGCTTTTACATTTGGATTTCCAACATCGAATCGATGTGGACCACAGTCAAAGACGTACCCATTGTCATATTTAAACGAACGTGCCAACCCTCCTAAGGTTGACAGTTTTTCTACAAGGATCACCTTCTGCCCACGTTCCAAAAGGAGGTGGGCTGTGACCAAACCTGTGACTCCACCACCTACGATGACGATCGGTTTGTCTAGGGGCGTATGGTGGTCAGTCGACATTGTATACCTCGTAAATGGTCTATAGTTACAACAAAAAACAAACTGCCTTTTGATGTAACCGATTTTTTGTAAATGGGGTATTCTAGAGATTCAGATAGAACCGATGTGCAACCTTAGGTTATTCTGTACAACGATTTTTCCAAGCCCACTGCGCAGGGATACCGTATGTCTCTAAATTTGGAACGATAATCCCTTCTACTGTAGCATAGAAGAGTGCCCTGGCCTCTCGACCAGAACACAAACCGTACTGCGCCCCTTCCATAGGTGGGTTCGAAGACAATGGTAAGTGGGAGAGTTCGTGTGCTTCTAAGTGTCCGAATGCAATGGTTAGATAATCACCCAGACGTTGTTTTAGAGCCGTATCATCCGGTAACCAATCACCGAGTTGTCGCCATCCAAAATGGGCATGACCGCATTCGTCTGACCAAATTTCTGTTAGGATATCTTTGAGTACTCCCTTCGGCATATCTTCTCTCTCGGCGGCAATTAAGGCAACAGCAACCGTTTCACTGAGACAGCAGATGCTCAATAGATTTCTTAAGATCCCTTCCAACGGAGAAACGTCTTCATGAAAAGGAAAGGGAGGGGATTGAAGTGCTGTGGCTATTGCTTTACCACCAAATGCTTCCACAACTGCGCCGCATAAAATCCCATGACGTCGCTCTTCTACCGCAAACTCTTTCAATCGGTTGATGGCTCGGCTTTCAAATCTCAATGCCGCTGCATGTCGAGAGCACTGTTTGGCAAACTGTTCGAATACGAATGACGACCCATATTCATTGACCATTCGTCCACGCCATGTGCGTTGTGTCATGGTTCTCAACGTAGCATCTTCAATGGGGCCTAAATGATCAATTCCGTGGTATGCCCCGATGACTCTCGTTTGTAAGTCTAGGATATCCATATCAGGAGACCAGCAGAGGCTGAGCAACAACTATACTGCGCTTCATTCTACGAGCTGACGGCGGAGTAGGGGGGCCCCAGGGTGTACAGGCCATACTTCCATCACTCCATTCAAGCGCAGAACAGCATTGATCTTTATCTTTCCAATCCATAACTAGATTAAAATCGTTTGTTTTAGCAGAGAGCGCATCGTAGTACGCCGCTGTTAAGGCGCAGCAATCTTTGACCTCCTGCGAGACTTCATCTGGCATTGGAAAAGAATCATCGGAGAAGGCCTCAGAGATAACCGGTTGACATTCTGCGTATTGAGTTTCTGTAGGGTCATTGTTGTCAGGATGTTCACTGGGGATATTCATCTGTTCAATGGATTCTTCAGGGTGCAGTGATTCCTCATTTGTAGTGTCGACGGTACTGTTGTTTGGTGCAGCAATCTCTGTAGGGGTTTTGCTTTTACAGCCTACGTTTAACAAGCTTGCTGCACATGCAATCTTTGCTGTGGCACGGAGGGCATTGATAAAACTTTTTCTTTGCATGATGATTCCTTTTGAACATTTGGGGTCTGGGGATGTATTGTGTTAATGGTAGCATATTGCAAATCATTCCATCATATACCATGTACCCAGAATATTTTGGTTGACCTCGAGGTTTTTATGTTGTCTTCTATTCACACCCTAAGTCGAACTGTACTTGTTTGCGCGATTGCTTGCCAAGGACAGATTGCATCCATCGGATTGTCTGAATCCGCAGAGACGACGATTGAAGGGCAAAGTA
>CALDQI010000860.1:0-3805 GCA_937911635.1 uncultured Pseudomonadota bacterium
CACTCCAAATCCAAACTGATTCATCGTATACTATTAATGGCCAAACAACCCTCTCCAGAATGACATCCCAAACATATGACTCAGAAATCGATAGAATACCCGAATCACCGACAAAATAATGTCCACCACCAAAAATAATCGGAAGGATGACTAGCCAACTTCCAACAAAGATGATGTCAAGCAATGCAAATATCCAAACCATCGTTATTAACGAATAATCGACTATTTTTTGAATTCTGGTACGTTGTTGAAAACCCAATCCACCCATACGAATATCACGATAAAACCATCTCCAAAACCGGTACTTCGACACCCTTCCATCCTTCAAGTTCTGCAAGAACCTCGACTGATATTGAAGATATACTGAACCTTGGACAAGATCGGTAGGCTTATCTATATCAACACGATACTTTTGCACCCATATTTCTTCCAATGTATGGATATTCTCATGGTCTTCAATCTGATGATTGACCTGTATCTTAGAATCTTGCTCTTTGTTTTTTGGAGGGGGCGCATGGGGCGTTCCATCATTAGCCTTGTCTGACTCTGCCTCGAGCACATCATCTTTATCGGTCACTGTAACTGTCGAATTGGTTCTAACCTTTTCCAACTCATTGTTTGAAAGGATTTTTGTTTTCTGAGCGGTACCGTCATTCACCTGCGCTTCCGTAGCTCTCATTTCCGAACTGACCACATTTGATGGGTTGAGATCCTCACCCGTATTCCGAAAGGTTGTGCACAAGGCAGTAAAGAACTCCATGCATGTGGAGTATCGTTTTTCCGGTTCTATAGACAATGCGCGCATGACAACATCCGATACAGATGCTGAAAAATGAGGTGATACTTTTGATAATGTGAGAAGTTCACCTGATAATTTCATCATTGAAATCCGAGTTTGACTCACATCTGGCCAAGGGAAAAACCCCGTTAACAAGGTGTAGGTCATAATTCCCAATGCATACTGATCAGCCGCACCTGTCACATTTCGAGCATCCAATTGTTCGGGTGCCATATACAACGGTGTACCCATACTCATTGCTGTCTGGGTTTGATTCTTCTTTACGTCTTTTGCAATGCCAAAATCCAATAATACCGGACCTCGATCCGACGCGATTTTGATATTCTCTGGCTTGATATCACGATGAACAATCCCTTTGGAGTGAATAAAGTCCAATACCTCACAAATTGGTCCCAAAATTTTGAATACCTCTTCTGGCATTAAAGCCTGATATTGAGACAGCTCTTCCCCTTCAATAAACTCCATCAAGATTCCAAGAACATCATCTTCATCATATAAATCGAACACTTTTGCCACATTACGATGTGTCAAGGAAATCCCTTTTGCAGCCTCCGATACAAATCGCTGTCTAAATCGTAGATCATTCGCCAAATCAGCGTGAATCACTTTTAAAACGCGATATCCTTGAGCGGTAAAAATATCTTCATTTCTATGGCGAACTTTGAATACAGTCCCCATACCCCCTTGTCCAATCTGTTCATCCAGTAGATACTCACGAAACAATGCACCGGCAAAGAATTGTGACGGTGTACCCATTTTGGCTTCGCCATCCAATAATTTTGCCTTTTGCGTCTCAAATTCTGTCTGCGTTAATACGCCACTCTGCAATAAAACACTCAAACGTTCTAACTTGTCAATAATATCCGACATAGACACCCACAACTAGTTCATACATGCACCAAATCATTTGGTATATTAATCAGTGAAAATATAGCAATCCAAGGGGGGGCGTCGCAACAATTCACATGGTAGGAACTCGTCACTCAACCCTACCGACCTAATCAATAAAGGTGTATTTCCCTTCAGCGTTTATATTTCTCATCGTCTTAAAGTATTTACCCTTTGATCGGGGTATCAGAATAAAAGAAACAGGTATGAGTAGCAACTCAGTTGGTGTAAATCATCGCGAAGCACCAGCGCGATATATTCTTCGCACTATTTTTTCACACCCGGTACTGTTCGTACTAAACGAAAACCCACCCACTTCTCCATTCCTTCTTCAAGAGTACTCTCGCGCTTGTACACAGGTGATGTTGACGGCATATCCATATACGAACCACCGCGAACACGTCTCGTAAATGCCCAGTCCGCTCCAATTTCATCTGATACAGGATTTGTTTTGCGTGAGGGATCATAATCCGTTGATATATCCCAGACCCATTCACTTACATTACCTGTCATATCGCATAATCCACTACTCATAGTTCTTTTTGAACATCCGATATGAGTACGACGATTACTATTCCCTTCATACCAAGCCACATCATCAATTGTATCAGAGCCTGCATAGATAAATTGATTCTCGTATTTTGAAGCATACTCCCACTCTGCTTCAGTCGGTAATCTCCAACCGTTACATTTTTTATCATTCCAATCATACGTTTTTACAATTTTCGATCCTACTCTGACTTCTTTCTTTTGATAACAAGGCGTTAATTTCTGTATTACGCTTAAAACATTTGCAAAGACCACTGCCTCTTTCCAACTAAGTCCACTCACGGGGTTTTCAGCACCATAGTTGTCATTACCTTTTGATGGAACTGGTTTACTCCGATACTGTGACAAACGCTCACAAACTAAACGATAGAACTCTTGGGTCACTTCTTTGTTCATCATGAGAAAATCATGTTCAATATTCACATAATGAAGAGGACGACTACTTTTCGAACACTCGTACTGTGAATTTGTACAACCCATCTTAAACATTCCAGCTGGTATACGAACCTCCGTAAAATGCTGAGGTAACTCACTAGAAAACTGTTTGAGGAAGTCAATATTGTCTTGCACTGTCTGTAAACGACTCGCATCCCAAATATTTTTCGGAACATCCATTTGAAATGAGTTCATGTCGTCTTTCAATTCGGTCCATGTACGCATCATTTCCTTACGCTTTTGGAGCGTAGATTTCATTTGCTTTATTTCTAAAATTGTTTGTGGTTCTTGGAATAGATCGTATTCATCAAAGTCAGCTTTATGGGCAGTATACTGTTCTGTGACCAGATCTTGTTCTGAGTGTACATCGTAGAACATCCAAACAACTATCAACAACAACACAACCAAAATCTTGAGGAATATATTAGATTCTTGAGATGTAGATTCCACTTCAACTGAAGTATCTAATGATATTTGAGAGACCGATACAGTATCTTTGGTACTGGAAACCATAACTTCGGTTCTAGAAATATTGGCGATAACAGGTGGAACAATCTCTGTCCCACTACTAAAGTCTTCTGAACTATCAAGGGGTCTAGAAGTCAGAACAGTGGCGCTATCACAATCACTCAATGCCGCTGCTAATGCAGATGCAAATGTAGAACAACAATTAAACCTATCTTCTGGATTCAAACTGAGTGCTGTCATAATGACATCAGATACAAGTCTGGGGTATTTGTCGGTTACAGTATGAAAAGAATATAGATCTCCTTTGGATTTTATTTCCATTAACTTTAATGTGGACAAACCATCAGCCCACGGAAAATAGCCTGATAAATACTCATATGCCAAGACAGCCATGGCATATTGGTCAGCTTTCGGGGTGCATTCCACCTGCCGAATTTGTTCCGGAGACATGTAAATCGGTGTGCCTACCACCCTAGAAAATTTATTCCCACTTGAACGAACTTGCTTAGAAATCCCAAAATCAAGCAAGACGGGGCCTCTTTTTGGATGAACGATGATGTTTTCAGGTTTCAGGTCCAAATGAACGATACTACTAGCGTGCACAAAATCTAAGACATCCGCCAGTGCATGTATCCAACTGACGATCTGTTGAACATTGTAATGACG
>CALDQI010000861.1:0-4429 GCA_937911635.1 uncultured Pseudomonadota bacterium
GTGAGGTAGAATCTAAGTTTGAGGCCCCAGACGTAGTAAACTCAATGAAAGCCGCACTGGTCGAAAGCAAGCGAAAAGACTTGGAGTGGCTCGATGACGCAGAGATGCCACTCACCGACAAAGGATGGCGCTCTCCAAGCACACTCGGCTTGGCATTGCTAGCAGCCTTAAAATGGGGAGACAACATCGCGCTCGCCATAGAGAAAGGGGCTAGAGTATCCGGTGACTCTGATGCAGTCGCCAGTATGACCGGAATGTTTCTGGGGGCTCTACATGGAGTGTCGAAGTTACCCAACACGTGGCTCTCTGCATTGCCGGCAAAAGAAGACATTCGAAAAAAGGCACACAAACTCGCCAAAGCCGTTCAGCAAGAAATTGTAAGCATCGGAGCTCAAATCCGAGGTCTCTATGAGAAGGGCGGAAGCTTCAGCAACGCCAATCTACAAACCAATACGCTAAAGATCAGTGTTCCCAGTGGAGATCCAGTTCTCCTTGATGCCATCACCACGCTGTCCAAATCGATTGGTGAACCACTCATCTATGAGGAAGGCACAATCAATATCGTTATCGGCCGTGCCCTCATCCCCAATGATGTGCGTCACGCCACCAGTTTGCACCTACCCAGACCAGAAGGACTGCAACAACGCTCTCGCGATGTATCATTGACCCCACCCCCATCCTCAGGTAAAGGCAATGTCCGCACTTCTGTTGAATATCCACTTGGAGTCGACTGGGTACTCAAGGACATCGGTCCACGAAAAGGCTCCTTGGGCTGCACCTTTGCACCCGGTAAGAAGGCTCGGTCTATGTTTGGTAAACCATGGGACCGTTCACTCTCGCTGGATTTAGATCGATTGCGATCCTTTCACAATTGTGACGCACTGGTCTCTCTAATCCAAGACTTTGAGCTGCAAAGGTTGAAAATCCCAAAGCTCGTTGAAGAGGCAGAGGCTCGAGGCATTGCCATTTATCGTTCAGGGATCATCGATGGATCTACACCGACACTTGAACAGGCCCTTGCGATCGTACAATTTGCAAAATCGATGAGCCGTAGCGGCCACAATGTCGTCTTTCACTGCAAAGGTGGACTGGGTCGTGCAGGTACATTGTGTGCCTGTACAATGGTCGCACTGGGCCATCATCCCAAAGAAGCCATCCTGGAAACACGCAAGCATCGCAAAGGTGCCATTGAAAACAGCACACAAGAACAATTTGTACATCAATTCGCACAGTATCTTGCGTCTCAATGACCTCCACAACAGTATCTGAAGCGCTTGGACACGAACTCTTTAAACAAGGAGATTATGCCGGCGCCGTAGTGGCTTATCGAAAAGCCTTATCTGAATCTCCCAAAGCTGAACTGTTTCATCATCTGGGACGAGCACTCAGCCGACTTGAACGATGGGAAGAAGCCAAATTTGCATACGAAGAAAGTCTTGAACTGAACCCCTTCGTCGCGGTTACCAGAAACAATTTGGGTATCGTATTGAAAGAAATGGGGCAGCTGTTCGAATCTGAAAAGGTCTTAAGAGATTTACTTTCTGATGACCCGTGGAATATCGATGTGGCAACCAACCTCTCTGGGGTGCTACTGGAACAAGGTCGTCCAGATGTGGCTCTTGAACTTCTCAGCCCAATCGTTCGTCGTGCCGGTCACCACTCCGTAGGCTGGGACACACTGGGAGCATGCTTTTTGGATGATGGCGACTTAGACGTGGCACTCGCCTGCTTTGCACGGGCCCATGAACAAGCGCCGTTGAATCCCACACCATTGCTTCATCTGTTCGCCCCTCTTTTTGAACGGGACCTCAATCAGGCGACCGCATTACTGAACCACGGTCTACAAACACATCCCGACAGATGGGACTGGTCATGGATGGTTCACTGTATTTTAGAGTGGAACAACCAGCACAGCGTCTTACAAAACACAGAATCTATTCCACCGCACTGGATCGACTCCTGGCAGTATGCCATCAAAGAACGTCTTGACTCTACGAAACTCTTTTCGACCACAGCCAGTACATTGCGCTATGCCCTAAGTCTGTGTACAGTAGATGGACTGTGCATGGAATTTGGGACTCGATTTGGAACCTCTGCTCGGATTTTACAAGAAACAAACCCCTACCCACTCTTTGCCTTTGACTCCTTTGAGGGACTACCTACAGCATGGCACACTGTTCCAAAAGGCGCCTATTCAACCGGTGGATACGTTCCTGATTTGGGTGATTCAATTCATCCGGTTGTCGGTTGGTATTCTGAATCCCTCCCCCCCTTCATGAGTCACAATCAAGGTCCCATCCGTCTACTTCATATCGATTGTGACCTCTACTCGAGTACCAAAGATGTATTCGACCAGGTTTATGACAGACTGGTTCCGGGAACCGTCATCATATTTGATGAATACTGGAATGGTCCGCACTGGCGAGAAGATGAGTGGAAAGCATGGCAAGAATGCTGTCAAAACCACAACCTGAAATACGAATACCGTGCCTTTACTTTACTGACTCAGCAGGCAGTGATACAAATTGTATAATGTGTCTATCCAATGCAACCGATCGCACCCGAGCCGGCAATGAGTAAAAAAGAGACCCCAACAAATCCAGATCAACAGACACTACTCTGGAGCTTACAATCCCCTTCTAGTCTAGAAAAGGACACGTCGTCTTTGACTGATACGCCTACAATGGCAGATCTCTCGATGCGCATACCTCGGGATATATCTGAAGTTCCGACTCTCGTTGCAACGGATGATCATCCTACCCTCATTGCTGATCCAATACAAGAATCGGAAGTTTTGGCTGAGCGATATCGTGTCTTAGGAATTTTGGGGAAAGGTGGTATGGGCGAAGTACTACGGGTATTCGACCAAAAGTTCGAACGAACTTTAGCAATGAAAGTCATTCATGGTACCCTGATTCACTCTCCTCTCATTCAGCAGTTGTTCATCAAAGAAGCCAAAAGTACAGGTCTCTTGCAGCATCCAGGAACCGTCCCAGTACATGATTTTGGTACATTATCCGACGGACGTCTTTATTTTACAATGCAGGAAATCAAGGGCATCACGCTCAAAGAGGCCATCCAATTCGTACATCGGCATGGCCCTCCATCAGACTGGCTCACCATACACAATGACTGGAGTATCCACAGACTACTGGATGCATTTGAACGGATCTGTGAAACGATGGCGTACGCGCATAAACTTGGCATCATGCACCGCGATATCAAGCCCTCCAATTTTATGCTGGGAACCTATGGTGAGGTCTTGGTGATGGACTGGGGAATCGCAAAGATTTTACCACACGGTGAATCTCTATTTCCGGATGCCAACACCATCCGACCCAACGTTGGATCGGTGGTCGGAACTCCAGACTACATCGCACCCGAACAAGCGCGCGGTGAAAGTGCAGAGGTCTCTGCACAGAGCGATGTGTTTTCACTCGGTGCTGTCTTATTCGAAATCATCACCGGTAAAACCATCCGCCATGGCGACACGGATCGTTTCATGGACACCATTCATGAAAAGCCTCCTAGTCTTCCTGTCTCTGATGCCTTCTTACAAAGCATTTATGAACGCTGTACAACTCTAGACCCAGCCGGTAGATTTACAGATGCCGAAGCATTGCACAATGAATTGAGCAAATGGCTTGATGGAGAGTCCAAGCGACAAAATGCTCTCCTCTTGGTACAAAAGGCCAAGGAACATCATCGCAGTGTTTTGCAAAGCCATAGAACCATCAAACAGCTCAACCACCAAATCGAACAATGTAAAGAAGAGATCCAAAAGTGGTCTCCCATCGAAGAGAAAAATCGTCTGTGGCGCTTGGAAGATGAACGAGATGCCATTCAGCGGGAGGCTGATTACTCTGAAATCAATAGCATCGAATGGCTTCACTCTGCGCTGAACTATGCGCCGAACTTATCGGTTGCTCATCGAACATTGACTCGAATATATCACGCACAGAGACAACGTGCTTTACTCAGCATGGACCATCGTCAAGCAGATTTGATGCTGGAATTGATGCGATACCACGATAGAGGAGAATTTGAGACCTACTTGAGTGGCATGGGTTCTATGACATTTGACACGTTCATTCTTTCCGACTGGATCCTGTTAAAATTCGAGGAAACCCAACGCCGATTGCAGACGGTGGATTTGGGTGAACTAACCCAACGAACCACGCCTTTGTCTATTGGGTCCTATGTAATTCGCTCAATTCACAATCCCAAACATCAAGTTCCATTTTCGATTACACGGGATCAGCCTCACATTCAACTTGATCACATTGATCCTCCGCATCTAACAAACGAAGAGTGTTGGGTTCCAGGTGGGGTCTGTGTGATTGGAAGCCCATCCGAACCAAGCAATCCGCGTCGAAACGTACATCTCAACTGTTTTATTGTACAAAAGCATCCCGTCACCAACCGTCAG
>CALDQI010000862.1:0-2140 GCA_937911635.1 uncultured Pseudomonadota bacterium
ACATCAGGCTACCATTGATGCCGTCGACGATTTTGATGCTGAAGAGAATGAGGCAGAAGAACTCAAGGCAGATGCTGGTGAAGGTGCCAAAGCCAAAAGGGAAGAAGGAAAGGTTCCTAAAAACGACATCAAGGTAGCCCAGAAGGCATCGACTGTATTCACATATCGCGGAGACATCAGTAACGAAGCGCTCCCTCCAGCACCAACCGGCATGACTCAGCCAGCAAGCGAAGACATCGACAGCAGTGTTCTTTTTCAGAGTCTTGAACTCGCAGAGGGTGACATCGTCTCTAGTGCTGAGCTCAGTGGTATCATAGGCTCCAAAGGTATACAAACTGGCTCAGGTGGACTCGGTGCTACAGGTAATGGGCTAGGTGGTGTTGGTACTGTCGACGGACTTGGAGGTCTTGGCACAAAGGGTGCCGGACGTGGAGCCGTTGGATATGCTGGTAACATCGGTAAAAAGAACTCCAGTGGTACAAGAGTACTTAGAGATTCCAAGCAAGAAAAAGCCTTCTCAAGTGAACCCGTTGCGGATATTCAAGCGGATGTTGTTGCGAATGGTGAAGAGTACACAGACTACGGTATCAACCCTTTTGTACAGACCAGTGACGATGCTCTATCGACGTTCTCAATTGATGTCGATACCGCATCATACACCATTGCCCGCCGTAAACTCAATGAAGGTCGACTTCCAAATTACGCCTCAGTTCGAGCTGAGGAATTCATCAACTTTTTCGATTATGAGTACGATTCGACTGGTTTGACACAAGCAAACCCTTTCCACGTAGACATGGATATGATGGAGCACCCCTTTAAAGAAGACAGAGAGATTCTTCGGGTCGGGCTTCAAGGGATGGAGTACTCTGTAGATACCCGTCCACCACTCCACCTCACATTCCTAGTCGATGTATCTGGCTCTATGTCCAGCCGAGACAAACTCCCGTTGGCGAAAGAATCAATGCATATGCTGGTCGATACATTGCGTGAGGACGATACGGTTGCGTTGGCAACCTATGCTGGAAATATTTCAAAGATCTTGTCTCCTACTTTTGGAGACAACAAAGAAACCATACACGCTGCCATCGATCGATTGAACTCCGGTGGTTCAACAGCCATGAGTTCGGGACTCGACTTGGCTTATGAAATGGCTTGGGAATCCTTCGAACCGGGTGCGGAAAACAGAGTGATCGTTCTTTCTGATGGGGATGCCAATGTAGGTCGAACAGGTTGGCCAGCGATGATCTCTCAGATTCAATCCTATGCAGATCGCGGAGTAACGATGTCTACCATGGGTTTTGGTATGGGCAATTACAAAGATACAAGCATGGAACAGCTTGCAAACAATGGCGATGGAAACAACTTTTACATTGATTCCAAATCACAGGCACATCGTGTATTTGTTGAAGACTTTAACTCCACCATGCTGAGCATTGCCAGAGATGTGAAGATTCAAGTTGAATTCAATCCGGACACCGTTCAATCCTATAGACTGATCGGATACGAGAACCGTGACATCGCAGACAAAGATTTCCGAAATGATCGAGTGGATGCTGGTGAGATCGGTTCAGGGCACAATGTAACAGCCCTCTACGAAGTTGTTTTGGCAGATAAGGTTGGTAAAAATGAATCCTTGGTAACCACTCGATTGCGCTATGAAAAGCCCGGTCCTGATTCTGTTGCAACAGAAAAGTCCTGGACCGTATCTCGCTCAGATATCAAGGATGGAGACCACGCAACCGAACTGGCTTTTGCAGCCGGAACCTTCGCCGAGTTGATGCGACGATCACCTTACACCGGTGGTGTCTCAATGTCTGATTTAAAATCCTACACAAAAGGCATCGCTCAAAAGAGTGATCAAGATGAGCAAGAACTACTGTCTCTTATCAAACAAGCTGAAAGTTTGAACGCGGGTCCATCTTTGGTAACTCGATAACCCTTTTCCGAACCAACCCCTTGGTGTGGTGATTCTGTCGCCACACCTTTTCTTTTGTGCGGTATCCCCACCAATACACTTATCGTCCACTTATCGTCTACTTATCGGTCTAATTTCCGATGAGCGGCTTCGGCTGCTCGGCGAACATCAGGGTCTGCATCGGACAGCATCGGATATACAGAGGGCGCCAAAGAAGGTCCAGCC
>CALDQI010000863.1:0-5126 GCA_937911635.1 uncultured Pseudomonadota bacterium
TAAGACCGAAAGATCCAAAGTTAAGTTTAGTACCACCCTTAGCTAAACCATGAATTCTACCCTTGTGAGCTTTTCTAAACTTAGTTCTTTTTGGTTGCAACATGATGTTTACCCTTGGTCTATAGATTTATTATTTGAAGTTTTTGGTGATCCAGCCCCGTCTGGGATCTCCTTCTTTCAATGCGTCATGTAGTTTTTTTGCCAGTGAATTTGCTACACTATCTCCACTATTTCGAGCATGTAGAGTTATAAGATACTGGTCTTCCCATATTGGCTGTGGAACCAAACTTTGTAGTTGCTGTAACAGTTCGTTGCATCGGTCTGGTACGACTCGATCTTCTAAATATATTCGGGCCAATAGACGTACAGACTGAACATCAGGACGTTGGGCGGAGCAAGAACCGGTTTCGCAGCAGCTACTGAATCCAGCCTCTAGAATATTGGCTGCAGAGATTCGATTGTCTTGTTGAAGTCGGATGGTTGCAAGTTGACGGATGAGAGGTTGACTTTTGGGTAGTTCTTTAAGCAGTTGCTGTGTTTCCTGTTCGGCAATTTTTAGTTTGCCTTGTTGCAATTGCATTTGAGATCGAACGATACGCATGGAGATGTGTTCATCATCTGCTATGAGAGAGCTCATCGTGTCAATACCTTCATCGGTACGACCAGATTGTGCCATTAACTGTCCCAAGAGCGCCCCGGTATGTACATTTCCGATTACACAGTGTCCAACTTCATCTCCAAATGTCATGAGATCCGCGATTGCGAGAGGAATATTTCCGACGCTCATAGCTGCTCGAGCTCGTTCGTATCGGACGGCCGGTTCTCGTTCAATATAGTTGCTCAGGATACTTACGCCATCAACTCCTTTCCCCTGTTGAATGGATAAGACAGCCTCAGCGAACTCTTGTCCCAGCGGAATTAGACGTTCCCTGACTTCAACGGGATACGTTTCTAGATGCAGAGCATATTGCAATCTAGGATCATCGGGGGGAAGACTCCAAATTGGATCGTCTCCGTGCATTTGCTTTTGACTTTCCTTTTTCGCCGCTTTGGCCTGTTTCTTCTCCAGATCCATTCGCTGAATCGCTCTGCCAGATCTTCGTATTTCTTGAACCTGACTGTTGGAAGCACCGAACTCTTTTGCTAGTATCAAATGCTCTTCAGCGCCTGTAGAATCACCCAATGAAAATCGAGCGTGAGCTTCCTCTAGATTGAGCGTGATGAGTCTCTCTAGAGATAAGTTGTATAGATCTTGTGCCCTAGCGTCGGTTAAATCTTGAACCTCAAGTCGAACTTTATTGTATTCTTGATTTGTCCAAAATATCTCTGCTCGCTCCAATCGTGCCGCAGGAGAATTGGAAAATGTACGTTGCCACCAACCCATTACTCTGTTCCCTCATTTTCTTCACTGATCTCATCGTCTGAGATAAATCGCCACAGTAAATGACCATATTTTTTGTATTCTTGCAAGAAGGTTAAAGTGAAAGGCTCCACTCTATCTGTATATATGATGCCCTGTAAGTGATCGCACTCATGTTGTGCCACCACTGAAGGATGATCTTCCAGTTCAATTGAGAATGATTCTCCCTTTTCGTTCCATCCTGTGACTGCAATTTTGGCATGTCTGGCTACGGCACCACGCATATTTGGAACAGACAGACAGCCTTCAAACCCGATCATAATTTCTTCGGTTAGGGGGGTGATAGTGGGATTGATCCACACTTGCATTCCCTTTCCGTCATCCAGATTCAATAGGACTATTTGTTTGGATACAAAGACTTGCGGTGCGGCTAATCCAGCGCCGTCCGCATCCAGTACCGTTTCATGCATATCGGAAATAATACGCTGGATGGCATCCGATTGAATTAGATTTATAGGCACTTCAGCGGCTGGAGTCCGAAGCACAGGATGTCCTAATCGTGCAATTTTTAGTATGGCCATAGGGGATTCTCTTTGCTGGATAGAATTTGCTTATCGGATAATTCTGAGATAATTATCATTGTAAACCCCAAATCTTCAAATACAAGATACGGAAGCATGAAAAGCTAAGGTTTCTAAGAGGAAAGCGCAATGCCTGATAAGAATGACCAATGGGAAGACAACGTAGGTGGATTTTCTATTGTAGCAGGGAAGAAGATTACGTTCTATGTCGATAGAGAATGTATCATCTGTTCTGTATGTGAAGATTCTGCACCCAGTAATTTTCAGATGAGTGAAGAAGAAGATCACGATATCTGCTACAAACAGCCCCAAAATGAGCGGGAGCTGGAAGAATGCTACGACGCGATGGAGAACTGTCCTGTTGAAGCCATTGGTGACGATGGAACTGAAAGAGTCTGAGTGAATAACGGGGCTGGTTGTCTTGAGTAATCATTTGATCATTGGGTGGTGCAGGAGTATTGTTTGCGATCTGGTTCAATAGTCCAGCGACAATGACCTATTGACAACAATTTATTGACAAAGAGAAGCCAGATAGCGGATTGGCTGAGTACAAGCGGTTTGATGTTCCGCGTGAAAGCGCGCTGGATAAGACTGAGCGAGATTTTCAAGGCGTCCCCTAGGACGTGAGTTGACTTCAATAAGCCAGGGTTTGTACTCTGGATCGATGACGAAGTCAAGTCCAAATTCAACATTGTATCGACCATTTGGTTCTGTATCTAAGATATTGCAAGCAACGAAGCTTTGGCGTGTGATTTCGAGAATGGTCTCAGAAGGTAAGAAATCGACTGCAGGGACGGCTTCAGCGCCTCTAGCGACATTGACCACAGTTTCTGTCTTAGAGCGTCTTAAAACGGCTGTTCTCGGAATCCACTTGCCACCGATATCCTTTTGCATGAGCTGTCGTACGCTCATACCGGCCCAACCATCAGGAGGAGAGATGCCACGCTGTAGTATGGTAGGTTCCAATCGATTGGGGACAACTCCTGGTAACAAATGGGGAATAGACATGGAGGAGGTGACGGCCTGAACCCCTTTTCCCAACGCCCCAAATTGTGGCTTGATGAATCCTTGACTCCATTGTTCGAGTCTGGATTTAAACTGTGTTGGATCATTGATAACTTCAGGCATATCCAGACTTGAGCACTCCAATATTCTTTGACAGGCAAGTTTATCACGACAAAGGAGTGTCGTGGAGAATGGATTGCCAAATGGGATGGTGTCAGCCACCGATCGAATATCTGAAAAATGTTCACTTCTTATTTGAGATGGGAATCGATCGTGAATAATATTCACCTCAGATTTAAAGTCTACAAAAACGTTGTTTTCTATAGTTTTACCATTTATCCATACACTGTTATTTTTTCGATTTAAATCAAACCCAAACACTGTTATTATCCCTTTTACATTCAGACTCTGAATGGCTTTAGCTATGGGGAATGAATGTGATTTGGGTGATTTAGAATGGATAGGGGGAACTAAGACAGCAACGACAATTTCTGACATACAAAACTCCAACACTTGACTTGAAAAGACGATATGCAATTGGTTGAACCAGTTAACACAGGTTAATATATATTGCCATGTCAACACCTACTTTACACTACATCGATACACAATGGGTTATATTTTACAGGTTGTAGAGGGGACAAACTGGATGATCGCGGGACGAAAAATTTCAAAATTGTGGACTATGGTATGGGGTATAGCACTCTTTTCCGTAATTTTTACTGTACCATATCAGGCGACCGTCAATAGTCGTTCAGGACGCGATTACGCCAGCTATCATTACGCTGTTCAAGCTACGTACAACAACGACTCACCATACACTGTGGCTACCCTCAACAAGTTGGCAAGAGAAGAGGGTACCCGTAAGTCTGTACACCCATTCTTCTATCCACCACCAGCGATACTATCGGTGATTTGGGTTCAGCCATTAACCCTAAAGCAAGGTGCCATAGCCTTCTTTTGGTTCAACCAATTTTGTCTTTTTGGCACTTTACTCATTCTTCGTCGATGGAAAAATGTGTCGTGGAGCACACTTTTTGCGTCCTCTGTACTTCTTTGGCCTGTCATTGATACTATGAAAATGGGGCAGATAAATCTGTTTGTGGGTTTGATGATACTCATAGCGCTTCGATATCGCTCTGGCGTAGCCCTAGCTATCGCTTCAATGACAAAAATGTCGCCGGCTTTGCTATTTTTTGGGTGGCTGATGGAAAAGGAATGGAAGCCGGTAATAATCTGTGCATTTGCTTGTGTAGGATTGAGTGTAGGGGTGATTCCGTGGATACCTATCGAAGAGCAGTTTCGATTTTACACTCAGATTTTGCCAGAGTTTTCATCTGGCGCCTATCACGGCTTAACAATTCCGATCAATATTCCGGCGAATCATTCGATTCCAGATCTATACAATCAAGTGTTTCCAGGAGATTCTAGAACCATATTGTCAGATTTGGCAAAACGGCTGTCCAGTATTACATCTGGCGTTGTTTTTGTGTCGATATTGGTTTGGATTCGTAGATTGACACATTCAGAGGCGAGATTATTTGCCCTGATGTCATTGATTCCACTGATGCTAATTACACCTGTATATTGTTATGAGCATCATATGGCATTGCTTCTGGTACCGATGATATTGATTTTAGAAACAATCAAAACATTAGGTGTTTCGAGTAGGTGTTTGGCTTGGGGAGTAGTACTGTTTGGTGGACAGCCACTATTTTCTTTGCGATGGATCCAACGAAACATTGGTGTTGGGAGTTGGTGGTTTCAAGAGTCCAAATTCTTCTTTATTGTGCTGATTGGTATCTATTGTTTGTGGTACGCACACAAAGTTGAAAAACGGTCACTGACTGAGTCTAGTTAAGATATCAGTTACTTCTATCGTTTCAGTCTCTGATAAATGGCCTAAGAGCGTTTTCTTAGCTAGAGAAGGGTTGCGGTGGGCGATCAGTTTAATAAAAGCCTGATAGCTCCCAAATGCTTGTTGTTTGTTGGTAAGTAAATGTTCTTTCCAAGCGATTTGTGTAGCGGTAATTCTAGAGAGACTATTGTACAGAAGTTGCAGTGTAAAGTTTTGCGCGGATTCTACCAACACCGAGAAAAAATGATGATCACCATCAATGAAGTCATCTTCATATGAGTCATCTTCATCCTCTGATGAATTGAGGTCAATGATGGTCTTG
>CALDQI010000864.1:0-2310 GCA_937911635.1 uncultured Pseudomonadota bacterium
CCACAGCACCCACTTGAAACCTCGGATCATACGATCGTTTTGCGATTGAATGACTAAACTCCATCCATATCTTATCCCAACTCGGTCTCATGATGGCTCCTCCACAACAGAAATTTCTAGGCATCCATTAACCAACTTTTGTGCCTTTGTCCCAGTACAATTTAACAGTGTAGAAGCCATCGATCCTGAAGGGTTGGTGCACCTTAACGATTCTTCTTACCCCACCCAAATATCCGGAAGAACCCCCCATCATCACTGGAGTCTTCAGCCCCATCAGCGTCCTGCCCCATTCGCACGGGACCATCGGTGCGTACCGGCAGGATTCGCTCGAGCAGTCCTTCGGGCTCTTGGTCGTATTCAAAGAGTGCACAACGCTCACCCTGATACTGTCCCTTTTGGAACAAGTCCACATCCTCGGTCTCACACAACTCCCAATCCACACAGACATCACGCTCCACCAGAGCCCGTCCCATGTCAAAGGCTTCGGGTCTAGAACCACCTTTGGCACCCATCCAGTCTGCCCAGATCGGTAGTGCCGCCTGTGACCCACCCAGTCCCATCGACTTGCCTTTGTCAAAACCAACCCAGACAGCCACCACTACTTCATCGTCAAAGCCGACCAACCAGGCGTCACGACCGCCGTTGGTGGTACCGGTTTTCGCACCCAGCGCACCTGTTGCGCCATACTTACTGGCGGATTTCGCGGTTCCATCTTGCACCACATCGTAGAGGATGTCCTGTACCATTGAAGCCACGGGTGCTGAAATGACCCGTTGTTCTGCTGCATTCTCCCACGATACTGTCTCACCGCCACGATCGACGATGCCTTCCACAAATTGTGCATCGTTCCACTTTCCAGCGTCGGTAAAGATGGTGTAGGCACTCGCCATGTCGACGACTGTACCTGCAAATGACCCCAATGACACGGATGGTTCCAAACCGATCTCCAAGCCAAGGTCTGCCCCAAACTGCTGAAAAGAACGTTCCCCCAATGTGTCTTGCAGGTGCTGATACATCATCACCGTCGGCAGATTCCGAGACTGCTTGATGGTGTCCCGAATCGTGATGTCTCCTTTGAACTGACTGTCGTAATTCTTCGGTTTCCAAACCTTGCCGTCCCGCGTGATTTCAATGGCTTCGTCTTTTAGCCAGCATCCGGGACTCATGTCGGAATTGTACTGAAAGAGCTGAGCGACCAAAAGAGGCTTTGACAAAGACCCCACCTCACGTTTGGTGTAGAGTGCTCTATTGAACTGGGAGTCCATGTAAGACCGTCCACCCACAAGTGCCCGTACGGCTCCGGATTTTCCATCGAGCACCACCGCCGCCACCTGTACCCCTTTGGCTTTGGGGTGTTTCTCTTCGAGTTTCGCAACTTGACTGGAAACTGTGTCCTCTAGCAAGACTTGATAGATTGGATTGAGCGTCGTTTGGACTTGCAATCCTCTAGAGGCAATGATGCCTTGCCCGTGTTCCTTTTCTACAATGTCGGTGATGGCATCCACATAGTAATTGGCACGGCGTCTTTCTGGAATCACCTGAATGAGAAGGTCCTTCTCGAGTTCCTCTGCCAGTTCCACATCAGAAATGACTCCCACAGCGTTCAATCGTTTGAGAGACACGTCCCGTCTCTTTTTGGCTTTTTCAGGGTGTCTCAACGGAGAGTAGGCATTGGGAGCGGAGATAATCCCTGCGATCATTGCCGCTTCCCCGATTGTCAGTCGCTGTACCTTTTTCCCAAAGTACACTTTTGCGGCTTGTGTCACACCGATTACTGGTCGACCATTCACCTGTCCCAAATAGACTTCGTTCATATAGAGTTCAATCAACTCATCTTTGCTCAGTCGTTGCTCGAGTGCCAAAGCCCGCAACGCCTCTCTCGCCTTTCGTTTGTACGTCTTTTCAGGGTTGTTCAGAATCAGATTTTTGACGAGCTGTTGGGTAATGGTACTCGCCCCTTGAGACTTTCGATCTAAAATGAGGTTCACCACGATGGCTCTCGTGAGACCAATAACATCCACCCCTTCATGTTGATAAAACCGAGAGTCTTCCATCGCCAAAATTGATTGGGGCATGATCTTTGGAATGTCTGCCAGCGGGGTTCTGTCTTGTGTACTCTTTCCAGCGTTCACTTTGGAGAGCAAGACCGGCGTCAGACGAACGGAGGGTCGCTGAATGTTCGACTGATTGTGCAGTACGGAAATCCGTCCCCCTTCAAATTCGACGTAGACACGCTCTTGAATCAACGCATCATCAACGCGATTGTCGATCAAGATTCGACCATCTAAGACTTCAAAATCACCGGGGGCT
>CALDQI010000865.1:0-2400 GCA_937911635.1 uncultured Pseudomonadota bacterium
TGTCGCATTCAGTCGACCCATCACCATCACCATCGTATGCAGTTGCATTTGGATTGGTATCGTCACAATCGCCTGTACAAGTTGAGTAGCCATCGTTGTCGTTGTCGAGGAGATTCAAAGAACTATCTTCATCATCACAGTCGCCTGTACAAGTTGAATAGCCATCCAAGTCATCATCGGAAGTTTCTAGTAATGGGTCGGTGTCGTCACAGTCCGTCCCAGGTGATACACCCGTTGCAGGTGAGACGTCTCCGTATCCATCCCCATCTTGGTCCGTCATACAGATAAAGAGAGATTCGTTAAAGGCTGCTCCAAGATAGGTGAGTCCATCCAAATCATCACAGTCGTTTCCTGGAGTGGCGCCAAATGCTGGGGCAATCCCACCGTATCCATCCCCGTCGATGTCTGTCATGCATAGCGTAGCAGAGTCCAACTCAGCCGAACCAGGATAAGTGATGGGGTCGGTATCGTTACAGTCATCCATGCATGTGGAATACCCGTCTAGGTCTAGATCGTTCTGATTGAGGGAAGCGTTGGCATCGTCACAGTCTGAACCAGCCATTACGGTGGAGGGCGCACTTAGATCCCCATACCCATCTGAATCAGCGTCTTTCATACACAACAGTGAAGAGTCCATTTCGGCTGCACCTGGGAACGTCTTATTGCTATCGTCGTCGCAATCGGTGCCTGGCGTTGCGTTGTTGGTTGGAGAGATGTCACCGTAGCCATCATTGTCGGTATCTTGCATACAGAGAGTGGGGGCTTCTATTTCAGCCGCTCCGATATAGGTTTGATTGTCATTGTCATCGCAGTCCCCGTCGCATGAAGTTTGACCATCATTGTCTAGATCTGCAGAGTCAACAGTACTGTTGGTGTCGTCACAGTCTGTACCAGGTTCTGCGCCAGCAGCTGTAGGATTTGGGGCTCCATATCCATCTTCATCCGCATCGGTCATACACTTGTTCGGAGATTCAAGTTCAGCAGCGCCTGTGTAGGTGAACCGATCGGTATCGTCACAATCCCCATTGCAGTTGCTGTATCCATCACCATCTCTATCATCTGCATTTAAAGATGCGTCCGTGTCATCACAGTCTCCTGCGCATCCTGTGTATCCGTCACCGTCTGAATCAAGCGGTTGCAACAATGCATTGCTGTCATCGCAGTCAGAACCTGCCAGTACACCATCAGCAGGATTGTTGTCCCCAAAACCATCTTCATCTGCATCGGTCATACAAGCATCTGCAGAGTCTAACTCAGCCGATCCAGGAAAGGTTGTGGCATCTTGATCATCACAGTCGTTGTCGCATCCTGAATATCCATCGCGATCAAAGTCAAAGGGACCCAGTAATATATTGTCGTCAAAACAGTCTGTTCCTCCAACACCACCTGGGGGAGCAACGACATCTCCGTAACCATCATTGTCGACATCGGTCATGCAGTCTGTCACCGATTCGAGTTGGGCCGCTCCTGGAAAAGTTAAGGGGTCTGAATCATTGCAATCCCCATCACAGGTTGAAAAGCCATCCCCGTCGTTGTCTACTGGAGACGCCAGGGAGTTCTGATCGTCACAATCCCCTTCATTGGGTGTAAAACCGTCTTCGTCGCGATCTTTGTTTGCGCCACAACCTGTGGCAAGACCCAGTGATAGAACTAAGAAAAATTTGGATAGGGGTGACATGGTATTCTCCTACAACATCTCAGTTTTAATTTATCCGATCCGGCGCAATTTTCCCACTGCATTTGAAGATGTGTATTGTAATTTTATGCATAAATTGTCTCAAAAATGATTCGAAAGACGTATCGTGTACAAAACCATTTTCGGGAGAAGGGTATGAAACATACAGTGTTATTATGTGCAGCGTTGGGTGTTATTTGGGCTTGTGGAGATGCAGAGGAACCGAACGGTTCTGGTGCTATAGAAGCGGGCAACGAAAATGACGATATCAACGTGATACCAAGAGGTCCTCAAAATTCAGACACTGTCTCACCAGAAGAACTGGAGCTATTGACTCCATTTTTAACGGACCTTCGAGAAGGGATTCGAGAATTTTCCCCAAACAGTATCGGTATCTGTAAAGGGCAAGGGAAAGATTGTACAGAGTTTGTTGGGCTCGATGCCGGTGAACTTGCAGAGGGTAAATACATGATCCGCGGAGATTTTCAAGCGCCGAAGTTGGCTCCAGATGAAGGGTGGAAAGTCAAGTTCAGTGTGGATTGTGAGATTACCAAGAAGACAGGTGATACCACGAGTACCACCACCAAAAACTACTCAAAAGAATACAAGATCAGTCATGTGACTCGAACAGAGTATGGCTATCGACTTTCGCCGTTGTACAATATTGAAAGTCCTTCGAGTCGTGGGGAACATCAATGCACGTGGACATTGACCGGTCAGAACTT
>CALDQI010000866.1:0-18347 GCA_937911635.1 uncultured Pseudomonadota bacterium
ATTCTTCAAAATACGCTTTCCAATCCATATTGTTTACGGTGACACCTCGTACAGTAGAACTTGGCTTTTCGTAAATAAACCCAGTAGCAATTTTATCTTTCAATATCAATTTACTTTTATTGGCAATAATAGAAGCATTGGTCCAAGTATCTTTGTATTCACTTAATGTAGTGTTATCCAATAGAATGGGTTGTATGGCTAAATCATCTTGAATATCACCCAATGTTTCATAATTTCCAATAGACGAAAATTTCTCTAAATGGTAATATCGATCCTGTAGAAAGTACAAAAACAATACTATGAAAAACAGTGCTACTAACACTAAAATAATGCATTTTCGTTGTGTTTCCATTTTTTTATTATACAAATGACTTACTACCTTCTATATCTATACTAGTATATAATTCTACTGTAGATAATTATCTATATTTTTTAAGCCTTGTGAGTTGACAAATACATAAATTGTGCTTCATCATCCGTTAATACATTGTGATATATAATGAATTTATTGAGATGAAAACCAGATACATCTTTTCGGTTCAATGTAAGTGTATTGTTACTCAATGAGGGATTTGTATGGTAATTTGCATCATTTTGGATTTGCGGTTTCCAAAAAGCATCGTCCTTGTATTTATTGTCTACACGTTGACCATTTTGAAATACTTCGATACCATTGTTATTGACTCCTACTACGTTTTTCTTATATGTGATTATAATGTGATAATCTCTCATATTGAAATTTTCATTCAAAAAATAAGTCCAGTGTACAGGTGTTCCAGAAGGATCCTTTTGTTCAACCGAAATATTTCCATTGTATTTTTCCATATGAACAGATAAAACTCTAGAATTATTTTGTTTGATTTCCATCAATGGCATGACCATACGATTCATTTTCGTTGGGTCCATTTTAATCCAAAAACAAATCGAATATTCGTCTAAATCTTTGGACCAGTTAACTGTATCCAAATCGAGTTGCTTTCTACGCAATGATACCCAATTAGAATCAAATGTAGAATCCATTTTCCATTTGGGCAAGTAACGTGCATTTTCAAAAGCAATGGTAATTGGGTTTTTTGTAGTTGCTAAAGATCCAGATGTAAATGCTTCCGACGTTGTTTCCTGGAATAAGCAGGTGCATGCCTTATTTGCCGATTCATAACCCGATGTACATGAATATTTACCATCTACAACAGAACATTCGGGTTGTTCTTGGCAAGTTTTATCGCATACATTTTTCAGTTCTTTTATATGTCTATTTTGTAGGTTTGAAGGTATAGTACTCAATGCCACCTTTTCTGTACTGTATCGCTCATGGCTTCCTACTGGATTTTTGTTATAATCTTGTATGTAATATGGCATTCCATTGACCACTTTTTTTTCTATTGTATCGGCAATGGAACTAAATGCATCTTTTACTTTGGGTTGACTAAACAAAACCAATAGGAAAAAGGCTATTACTAATAGAATAATCACTAAAGTCTTTTGTTTCATATTTTTTCGTTCTTCAAATTACTGTTTATACTGTACAGTTAGAAATAGAATTGTTTGGAAAAAACAATATAAATAAATCGGGTATACTTATGATATACTCGATTGACACTAGACAACTATACAAAGATGAGCACTGAAACAGCAACTGAAAATAATACCACTACATCAACAACACCAGCAGTAGTCCGCCACCTAGGACAAGTCAAATGGTTTAATTCCAAAGCCGGTTACGGTTTTATTACTATGAAAAATGAATCCAATGAAGACGTCGATATTTTCACACACTATAGTACTGTAAAAGTAGTCGATTCACAATACAAATACTTAGTCCAAGGCGAATATGTTGAGTTTGAATTGGCTGAATCCACCAATGAAAACCATAAATTCCAGGCATTCAATGTTACCGGTATTCAAAACGGTAAATTAATGTGCGAAACCCGTCAACAAAACAGAAATCAATCACGTCCTCCCAAAGACGCCAATGCGAATAGTGAAAATGCCGGTTTTACTAAAGTCGTTCGTAGAAGAAATGCCAAAAAACAGTAAAATTGAATACCCCCACTAAAAAACAAATAATCATTTATTGTAGAATAAAGAATTATTTATATGTATCCACAATGACTGTATCAAAGACCCCCTTAAAAAAAACCGAGTCCATGTCGTTTAGTCGACCATGTATAATTTGTTTTGAACCATTATCGTACATGGAATACACAAATATACAACAGGGTATAATCCTAATAGACCGCATTTTCGAAAAAGACTGTAGATGCAAGGTTTATGCGCACAATTTTTGCATTATGAATTGGTATAAACACCGCCTACTTTGTCCGTATTGTAAAACCAAAGTCCTATATCACCGACCAAGTCAAGTACTGCTTAATCATTTGATTTGGTTTAGCCATAAATGCATGACCTGTATGACCATATATACGTGTATTGAAACTATTATTTATTTACTTGAAACTCAGTTGGATTCGTATGCATTTCATGCATTGACATCTTCTACAGTATTAGACCAACATGACGGTCATTTTGATTATTTTATTAATCATAGTGCACAACTAAAAGTAGAATAAAAAATGCTTGGAAAAAACAATATAAATGTTGCCTTCGTGTTACGTATTATAATCACAGAGCACTCGATTTTTGTATTTTTTCTATTATAAATCAAACCACAATGTCAGCCGAATCAGCAATAGAACCAACAACAACTAAAACGAAACTAACCATTGTCGATAAAATCGAAGCGATTTTAGAAGATCAAAATAAAGAATTGGCACAAATAAAAACTATTTATGATTCTTTACGGGCTCGTCAAAAGACTGTACAGAAAATGTTGATGAAAGTCCGCCAAAAAATGGCTAAACCCGTGAAACCCAAATCCAATCGCAAACCTTGTGGATTTGCCCGGCCTACTCCTGTATCCAAGGAAATGTGTGATTTTTTGTCACTTCCTGAAGGTAGTGAAGTTTCCCGTACAACAGTAACCCGTGCATTGATACAATATATTAAAGACCATCAATTGCAAAACCCGGAAAACAAAAAGCAAATTAAACCGGATGAAACTTTGTACAAATTATTCGGCGAACAATCCCGTAAACAAGAATTGACTTATTTTACGATGCAAAAGTTTGTCAATCATCATTTTGCGAAAAAGGAAGATGCCTAAATAAAATCCCTAAACAAGATCCCTAAATAAAATCAAAAAAAGTAATGAATATTTTTACATCTACAATATTCATTACTTCATGGTTCCGTTCCTAAATTAATGATCGCGAATCATTTCAATCATTTCTTCCGGATATTCCATATCTTCCAAAATCCCTAAAGCCCCTTCGATGTGAGAAATCCCTTTAGCAATTCTGTAAGTGGGGATTCTTTTTACTTTAGGCATTTCTTTTTCTTTTTCTTTTTCATTTTCATTTTCTCTCCATTCATCTTCATCTACAATACTTCCATCTACTGTAGAAATGGATTTCACTACCATTTGATAATTCTCTATGATTTTTCGGTCGAGACTTGGTTTTGTCCATTGATCACAAATCGAAACATAATGAGTCGTCAAAAACAAATCCACATGTTTGTACTGTCGTAAGAATTCCATAAATGCATATGCCGATTTAGTAGCCTCTTTGGGGTTTGTACCGGAATACAATTCATCGAAAATACAAAACTGTCGGGTCACACCTTGTTGTTGAATCGTTTGTAAAATCTCCTTGCATCTACGGGATTCGGCTTGGAATAAACTGTCACGTCCGGATGTATCGGGTATATTCAAATACGAATGTATATGAGTGTAAGGATTCAGAGTACATTTACTGTAGAAACCCATGCCAAATTGCTGACTCAATATAATATTAATGGCCGTGGTTTTCAAATAGGTGGTTTTACCGGAAGCATTTGGTCCAGTAATCACGCCAAAATGTTCTAAATTGACATGATTACGAACACCATCGGCTTCTTGAGGTGGATAATATTGGTCTTCGATTTTGTATTTCGGTTCTGCTTTAGCAATATCATTGGCCTCGACATCTGCTTCTGCTTCTGCCCCCTCTTCTGTTGCTTCTTTTTTAGACTCGGTCGTGGATGTAGAATAAATGGTTCTAATTTCGTCATCATCATCATCATTACCTTCGACTTCAGCATCCACATTATCGTCATTTTCTCTACAGTATTCTGCCTTATGGATTGAACCGTCACATAATCTACTGTAGAGTTGAGACAAATGGTCTACATAACCATGGAATCCCATAGAATAGACTAATGCTTGTTCAAATGCTTCGTCATTATGTAGTAAATAATACACTTTCATCATGTATCCAATGTCGGTCGTTTTCCAAATCGAACATTTGAATGGATAAATCGGGTCTAATAATTCCTGTAGAGTATGCAATTCGGCGACATGTTTCCTATTGGTTTGATTGAATCCTTTATAGGTTTCAATGTCTCGATTGACTTCGGCAAACCGAGTCATTTGTTCAATTGAATGATTGACGTACAGTTTCCATTGAAGCAAGTCGTCGTTGATTTTTTGAATATTACGATAAAATCGTATACATTGCATGGTATTTTGGTACATTTGTAGACCATAGAGTGCCAACATGGCCATTAAGTAAATGAGATTTTGAATGCTAAATGACTCAAACGTGGCAATGGCTTTTCCAATAAAATGATGTTTGGCAATGTTTTTCAAAACGTCTAAATAGATCCGGATGGTGATGGGGACTCCTTGGATTTTCAAAATCAAAAAGGGAAACAATAGAAATAAAAAGGGAATGAAAAAACTCATCAATGGAGAGAGCATATTGGCTAAAGTAATTCCCTGGAGAGTCAAGGATGAATAATTTAGCGATTCTAAGAAACTCCAATCCAAATAACCATAGGTTTCTTTGAAACCGGGTGTATGTTTGACGTCTTTCCATTGCTTTTGAATGATCTCACATGGAATACAATAAGAAGACGGTTTGGTATTAGTCGGGTCTGCTTCAAAGGATTTCATATTGCTGACCACTTGTTGGGTATCCTGTAGAAAGTCTACATTGGTGGTAAAATGTTTTTGGTATTGTGGAATGAGTTGTTGAGAGAACAAATGGGATGGTCGTAAAAGAGTGGAATACATGGGATTTTCGCCTAAAACGAGTTCTAGATCGGCCGATACTGTAGAAGATAAGGCGTATTTTTCTTCTACGGGTAAATACTCAATTGGAAGAGTGAATATTGTTGTGGCGTATTCGGGAATCGGCTCTTCTTTTCCATCTACAGTAGAACTGGGGTCTGTGGACGGGAAAAAGGATGCCAAGTGTTTTTGTAAATCTTCCATTTGTATTATAAGACGTAAAAAGAAAACTGTTATCGAACGCCTCGTGGGTGGGATTTTTTTCTCTCTATTATACAAAAAGGATAGTTGAATGTCAAGTACTACTGTACGAAAAAGACCCCGGTCACCAACATCATCGTTAACATCATCCCGTAGAAAGAAAAATAGGACTAATTCCAAAAGCAATTCCAAAAGCAAAAGCAAAAGCAAATCCAAATCGAAATCCAATGAATCTTCCAATAAAAGAAAATGCAAAGATTTTATGCGCAAATGTTTAGTTCCATATAGTCAATATGTCCCCCAAAAAAGACTATTTAGGACAACCCACAAATTTTATGTCAAGGACAAGAAAAAAAAACTAACCGATTCTGAAGTACCCATATGGTTTGGTGTATCAACCGATACAGCAAATCGATATTCCTACAATAAACTGTACAAGAAAAACGCAGCAAAAGGCCACCATTTTCTACGGTCACAAGTCTCTCCTAAAGACAAACCCGACCATTATGATTTTGATGACCGGGAAAATGACCGGGTCCGCGATTTAATTGAATATACTATACCGAGTGCCAACCCGAAATCCAGGAAAAAGCACCATGAAAACAAAACCAAAACACTCTATTTGCTCAATTTGTCGCATCCTACTGAATCATTTGATTCCAGGTCACCCAATAATAAACCACTGTACGGTGATTTACTTACATGTATTTGGGAACGCATGGAAGATTATTTAGTCGAACGATTTCGCGTCCATTATAAAAAAAACAATGTATATCTTTCTGACGATATAATCAGACAACAAGTCAAACAGCAAATTCGCTATATGAAAGAATCTTACGGTGGTGACCACAATAACATTCGCGATTCGGACCAAGATACCGACAAAGATTTCACAGTAGCACTCTACGGTTTATTGAAAAATCTATTTCCTGATAGAAAAATCATAGGCTATTGCCATGCGGCCAATAAAGAGTTCCACGAAGAAGTGGCCATTTTCCCCGAATACTTGAAATTACTGAAAAAAGGAAAACATTATGAAGGCAATACATATGGCAATCAAATCAAAATCGCATAGAATCACTTATACATCGCCATTAAACGAGGCCGGTAATTCGTGGATTTCGATTTTATAATAATCTTCAATGGACCGTAGATCGCGCACATCGTATTTCGTCACAAAATTAATGGCAATTCCACGACGCCCCCAGCGTCCACTGCGTCCTATACGATGCAAATACGTATGGACATTACGGGTCAAATCATAATTGATAACCGCACTTACTTGCTGGATATCAATACCACGGGCAGTGACATCTGAACTGATCAAAAACCGAGCATCGCCTGTACGGAAATGCTTGAAAATACGCCCACGTTCGCCTTTATTCATATTACTGTGAATCGCCACTACCGAATGACCATCATCCATCATACTTTTGTACAGGTCATTCACACGGCGGACACTATTGCAGTAAATAATGCATTTCGATACGTTCATGACCGAAAACAAGTCCTGTAGCAATTGGTATTTAGCATAATCATCCCGTACAGCCACGTGGTATTGTTGAATACACTGTAGACTGAGTTGTTCCTTTTCCATTAAAATATGTACCGGGTTATTCATAAAATTATTACTTAACCGGACAATCTCAGTCGGCATGGTAGCGCTAAATAAGGCGACTTGCATGGTGGTGGGGAAATAATATTGGAACATATATTTGAGTTTATCACTCGATCCGTGACTCAACATTTCATCGGCTTCGTCCAAAATCAATAAAGACAAATCGCGCACATCCAAATGACGTTTTTCGGTCATATCCAAAACACGTCCTACTGTACCGACCACGATTTGCGGGGCTTTTTCTTCTAAACACTGTACATCGTCGCGTATAGATGTTCCACCAATCAAGGTCTTTACTTTTAAATTTTCCATGAAATTACCCAAACCTTCTACTACATCGGCCGTTTGTTTGACTAATTCGTGGGTTGGAGACAAAATCAATACTTGTGGTGTTTTCTTCGTCATATCGATTCGCTGTAAAGCCGCAATGGAAAACGACCCGGTTTTCCCGCACCCGGATTGGGCTTGTGCAATCACATCGCGTTTTTCAATAACTGGTAAAATGGCCTTTTTCTGGATCTCACTGGGTTCATCGAACCCATAGGCATAAATACCGCGTAATAAATTTTGCTCTATTGGCAACTCATCCCATTTTTCAATTCTGTTTTTAGAATCATTTTCGCTTTGTTGATTTTGATTTTGATTTTGATCTTCCATAATAATGATATTCAATTTAGTATAATCTACTAAAAACACAAATGTTTTGTTTATATGAATATAGTGAAAAAACAATTTAATAATAAGATAAGATATATAAACAAGTCACTATTTATACTTACAAAAAAATAATAACTGTACAAGACATCAATTATGACATCAATCGAAACGACAACCACGTATCAATTGACTGATTTTTATACTATTATGGAAAGCATTCCACCGGTCATATCCATATTAAGCAGTAATTTTCTACAGTTAATCGAGCAAATTGACACTCAAGTCACGCCCATTATTGTAGAAAAACAAGGCGAACATGTTTCATCGGGTCGAAGCAACAACAATAATACCAATGCAAACGGACAATCGAATAGCAATGGAAACGCTCAACGCCACTATTCCAACCGTTCCAATCCATCTTCTTCTACAGGAAACCATTACAATGGACCAAAACGATCACCTGGGAAGAAACGCAATAATCACAACCGTCGTGATCAAAGTGCCTCATCGGCGGCGTCGGCGGCCAATTGGGAAGATATCCGCGTACCTTTCAAGTCTACAGTGATTGAAAAGGCTTCTGATGAAGGTGTACAAAAATGGATTCAAGATATTCGGGCTTGTATTAATAAATTGTCGACCAAGAATTATGAAAATCAACGGGATAAAATTCTGGAATATTTAGACAAATGCAATCAATCGACCAGTGATGATGACAGTACAAAAAGTGAGAATTTGAAAACCATTGCGAATTTCATTTTTTCAGTGGCCAGTACAAATAAGTTTTATGTGGACTTGTACGCGAATTTGTACGTGGAATTAGTGGGTAAATACGATATCTTTCGCGAATTGTTACACGGTTATTTGAACACGTACGTCAATAGTATCAAAGACATGCATTATGTGGATGCCAATGAAAATTACGAACAATATTGCCAATACAATAAACAAAATGATATGCGCAAAGCCACGGCTATTTTTATTGTACGGTTGGTGGAAAAGAAAGTGATATCGATGTTGCGATTGTTGAATATCATGAATTCATTTCAGGAATTATCGAGTCAAATGGTTGATTTAGAAGGTCGGGAAAATGAAGTCCACGAAATTGCCGAGATCTTGTACTTGTTTATTCAAGAAGGCAAATCTACTTTGGAAGAATGCAAAGGGGAATGGATATGGAAATTCGTCATTGAACCCCATATTCAAACAATGAGTCAATGCAAACGAGGAGATAAGAAAAGTCTGGCATCGAGAACGATCTTTAAGTATATGGATATGGGGGAACCTAATGGGGCAACCTAAAGGTTTCCCCACACCCCTTCCGTTTCACGTTTTGCTTATGGCTTATGGATTATGGGTTCTATATTTGTGTCTCCAATAAATACAGTACAAAAACGATTATTTTTTCTACTGTAAATCATGCAATTAGATCGAACACTGTAGAAAGATGTGTATACTTGCCACACCTCTGTTTATAGTCAAATAAAAATATTATACAATATAATCAAACTAATCTATAAATCCCTAAATAAATAATAGAACCAAAAATTCCAATTCAAAACCCACTTTATTTTTTCGTATTTTTTCTACGGAGTTTTCGCTTGGTTCTTCGTTTGGTGGATTTTCTTTTGGATTTTGATCGGCGTCGACTGCTTGAAGAGCGAGAGGAACTTTTCGTTGTGCTCTGAGCAGAACCATCTTCTCCATAAAGATCGTTGATGATTTGTTGCACATCAGAAGCGGTTGCGTGTTGTAAAGGAATGATCCGCATTTCACTTTTTGGCGCTGCGACATCCATTTTTGAAATGATATCATAGACTCGTTTGATGTTGACCCCAGCATCGGTGATGATCAACGTATTTGTCGGTGCATAGGTAATGATCTTGGCAGATTTACCTGAAAGATCTTTTACGATCGGAGAGATATCGGAGACGGAGACATTCTCCAGCTGAATGATCTGCGTAATGAAGTTGTCTGTGCTCGGTATGGCACCATCGTATCCATACCGCAATGGAGAGTTACTGGCACCCGAAGTTGAAACAATCTTTAGATTTTTACCGACGGCGACCGTGGTGTATCCACTGACCTCCAAGATGGATAGAAAAGCTTCATAAGCCTCTGGGACTGTGAGTGGTTTGTGAGAGATTACGGTGACAGATCCTTTTATGTCGTTGCCCAAGATGAAATTTCGACCGGTGGCCTGTGCCATCATTTTAATGAGCTGCATTAATTCAATCCCCTGCGGGAAGTTGAACTCTACTGTTGCCGCACCATTAATAGAGGCATAGTTTGCAGGAACAGCGCCCATATTTGAACCAATCCGTATCTCTCCCGTATTGCCAGCAGTATTGTTGGGCGATGTGTTGGATCCTTTTGCCTCAGAGTTCTCAGCAGCCTCTTCTTCTGCCTCTTCTCGTTGGCGTTTCTGCTCTTCTAAAACGGGTGAGGAACCATCCAAGGCGAGCTTCGGCGGCAAAGATTTAGGGCCAATCGGTTTGATTGGAGACAGCGTGGGCTGTTCGGCCATAGCTATCTGCGAGAGCAATAAATAAGTGAGTTGGAACATGGTTCTTTCCTTAAAATTAGGTGCTGATTAGCGAACTTCGTACTCAAACGTTTGTTTGTTTTTACGCCGAGTGACATCAAAGTTAAAGTCACGAGAGTTTCCGAGGGAATTGTAAGCATCCATAGCCGCTGAGAGACTGTTGAGTTGCTGACCATTGACACTGTGAACAATGTCTCCATTTTTGATGCCAAGTTTGTAAAAAAGGGATTTGCGCCGAATACCCGTCATTCGATATCCATCAATGTTTCCATCTTGATCTTTGTGCGGGGTAACACGGACTTGAGTGTAGAGTTTTTCAGGATTGGCTAAGATTTCATCCAAGACCGATTGATCAACGACATATTTGTTATTTCCGACCTTTTGGACTTCTCCATCCTCCGAAGCCGCACTTGTTCTCTTCTTGGGGGAGTCGCTCGTGCTAGCTTCGCCACCGATTTCTATATATTCGATTTGTTCGGCGTTGTTTCGCTGGAAGTACACACGACTCTTTTCGATCTTGGTAATGGTGGCTTGTCCGATCAAGTCGTATCCAACACCATATGTACTTGATCCCCCTGATTCATCTTGAATCAATGCGACACTGTATTGGTCTGGAGAGGCAACGATCGTTGCGAGTAAGGTCAGCTGTAAACTTGATTCTATGGAATCGCCTTCAGCAGGTTCTAAGGTGCTCGAGGCTTTGGCACCTGCCTGAGATGAATCAAAGATGCTTCGATTGACAATGCTGTGTACATATTGTCGTTCATTTGGGGTGCTTCGTCGTTTGAGTTTCGATGGTTTGGAGCCTTTCTCTGAAGTGGAGTTTTCAGCAGCGACAATTTCAGGAACGGGAGAATCTGTAGACAGTTGTCTTTCAACAAAAGTAGAACCCGCAAAGCCACCGACGTAGGCTAGTACTGTTGATAGGCCAAAAGAGCCGATGGCAAACCATTTTGTGGAAGTCATAAAGAGCCAATGAAAAAAAATTAACGGAAATAAAGCAGTAAAAACAAATGATTTCCTATCGTTTTATAAAGCAAAAATCATTCCAAACGAAATAAAGACTATTGTATTCGGTTTAAACGATGTTCATGGCGTCCTGTTTGTCAAAATGACAATCGATATTGAACATGCTTTGACAATTTGTCACGATAAAAAAGACTACATTTATTGGGTTAATTTTGTTAGACAAAAACAACTCTTGAAAAAAATATGTATTGAATATCAATTCACACTTAATTTTTGTGATAGCCTTTATGCAATCTGATGAACGTCCATTGTTGGTCCGCACTTCCAAACCATTGGTTCGGCGATTGTGTACAGAACAGTGGTTGTTTTCAGAGCATCATTCAAAAAAACAATTGCGCAAGCAAAAAGATGTATTACAAGGTCAAAGAGGAGTTCGATATCCATTGATCGCATTGACGACACAACGCTCTATGGGACCAGCAAGACATGCTTTGTCTCAGAAGGTAGTCGGCGGCACAATGACTATTCATCCACCTTTCGACAGATCAAAATCATCAATTCAAACAACCAACAACTCACGCTCTAAATTTTGGAGAGAACAATGAACTATCGTACACCTGGTGTTTACATTGAAGAAATCTCAAATGGACCTCGTCCAGTACAGGCTTCTTCTACAACTGAAACTGGCTTTGTGGCCGTAATTGAAATCCCAACGCAATTCATTCCTGGGGGAGGCGGTGCAGCTGGTATGTACTTGCCTGGCTCTACTGAAGACGTTCATATGTCTTGGAACCGTGCTCGCGCATTCCGTCGTTTGGCACCTGCAATCGACGCACCTGCTGCAAAGGACGATAAGAAGGCTAAGGGTAAAAAGGATGCTCCAGCGCCTGTTGGAAATGAGTTCCAACAATTGGTATCTGAAGTACTTCCTGGCTCTTGGGATGTAAAGACACCCACTGGCGATAGCAAAGTTACAATGGCTTCAGCCAAAGGTGATATGCTTCGTTTCCCAGTATCTCGTGCATTGATGAGCGTCACAGTTGATGCTGCGTCAAAAGCTGAATGGGATCTGAGTTTCACAGAGGCTTCCAACAAAGTCATGGAGTTGATTGCAACTCACGCTGAAGAACAAGGCGTTGCACACACCGGTGAACTTGGTTGTGTTGATAAGACTCAAAAGCCAATCACTGTAGACGTTGATGCAATCCACGATCGTATGCACGGTACTGCTCCATCCTTCTCTTCTATGGATGGATTCCACGCCTGGCGTTCTGAGTGGTCTGCAAACTTGTTCGTTCAAATCCTTTTGGAAAGCGACAAGAAGATGACTCCATCAAAAGCTGAGATCATCTGGGATTCCTTGGATCCAGCGTCTCAAAATGCATGGCTCAACTGGGTTCGTACACATCCCGGTATGCGTCGTTTGGAATTGTCCCTCGTTGGATTCTTCTCAAATGGTGGCGCGACAGCCTTCCCAGCAGTTGCACTTCAAGCAGAAGGAACTGGTGGACCTGCAAAGCGTGCCTTCCTTGAAAAAGCATACGATGGCGCTTCTGCCGTTGCAATGCTCTGTGCTCCTGGTTTGGAGTTTGGCTGGCAACAAGCAATTCTTGAGTACGCAGGTCCTGCAGGACGTGGTGATCTCTTCGCGATTCTTGAAGCTCCACGCTACTTGATGACTAAGCCACCACGCGGTGTTGAAGTTAATGAAACGCGTTGGCTTAAAGCTGGTGGATCATATGAAGTCCGTGAAATGCAAACGTTGGCTGAGCCTTCAGCAAAAGAGTTGCGTTTCTTAGGTTTCGCTGCTGATGTGGTATTGGATCGCTGTACACCTCGTGATGACAAAGGTCATGGTGCTGTTTATGCCCCATGGTTGGTCGTTGACAATCCGCTGTCTACTGGTCCAAGTGACAAGTACGTAGTCGCTTCTCCAGCTGGATTCGTGGCTGGTGTTATCGCAGGAACAGATAGCAAAGCGGGTGGCGGTGTTCACAAAGCGCCTGCAAATGAGCCTGTATTGGGAGTCGCTGACTTGGTTACTTCTGTATCCGATCGTGAGCAAGCTGCATTAAACGTGAAAGGCATCAACATCATTCGTCATCGTCCAGGTGCTGGTATCCGTATTTGGGGTGCTCGTACTGTTGCTGCTGACGCATTGTGGAACTATGTCAACGTTCGTCGTTTGTTCTTGTTTGTTGAGCGTTCAGTTCGTGACTCTGTCAACTGGGCTGTATTTCAACCAAACAACAACCAAACTCGTGAGAACTTGAAGAACTCAATTGCTGCATTCTTGTTCCGTTGCTACAACGAAGGAATGCTTGATGGTGATTCATGGCAAGACTCTTTCACAGTACAATGTGACAAAGAGAACAACCCTGAAGCAGACATTCGTTCTGGATTACTGACTGTTGATGTTCAAATCCGTCCAGTATTCCCAGCCGAGTTTGTCCGCATCCGCTTCTCACAAACTCCTATGCAGGTAGGTTAATAATCTGCTATATTAGTGATGTGCTTAAATGGCTTCGGAAAGTTCGAGATGTTCTTTGGAGCAGAACAAACAGACTGGACTGTTTAATCGCATCACTTCAACTTCAACTTCAAAAAAACTTCAACAATACAATTCGGAGGGATTACCATGGGTGCTCCTCAATTTGGCCTCGATAACTATATCGGCGCGTTTAACTTCAAAGTAACTATCGACGGAATCGAAGTCGAAAACTCAAAATTTGTTTCTGTTTCAGGTGTTGTTTCTACTTCTGAAACCATGGAATTCATGCACGGTGATGACCGTTTCGTAATGAAGCAGCCAGGTCGTTCAATGTTTGAAGACATCGAATTAAAGCGTGTCTATCAGCAAGTAGATTCATTTTACGCGTGGCGTGAGCAGATCGAACGTGGAAAGATCGAACGTAAGCTTGTCACCATTTCTTTGCTCCTTCCAGACATGGAAACTGTAATCCGTACAATGTCTATCCACGATGCATACCCATCAAAATGGGAATTGCCACCAATGGATGCATCTTCATCTGAAGCCGCTGTTGAAACCATCACTTTGACTTGCTCTCACGTAACTCAAGGCGCTTAATGATGATTTGAGTCGATGGGGATCACATCAATGTCAATGATAAACAATATCAATGATGGAAATTGAATGTTGATGCCTTGGATCTCAACAAATGGAAGGATGACTGTCTATTGTGGTGGTCATCCTTCTGTCGTAATTGTCAACAGAAGTGAATGTGAATACATTTGCTCTACACACTATTGTGTTCAAACAGCGATTCAAGAAGGGAATTTCTATGAGTTCAAAAACCCCAAATATTCCACCACCAGGTGGCAATGTTCCACAGGCGCCACCACCGGTGGCTTCGCCTTCGGTTGGAGCACCGACATCAGCTCCACCAGCTTCCGCGGCCGCACCGAATATGAGTGCACCATCTGGTTCTGAACCAGAAGCCTATTCACCGACATGGCAAGGTGGCGGTCCAGCGCGAACCAGTCATCGTGAATTGATACAGCTTCCGGTTGGTTTTGAGTTGCCCAATGGTGAACTGGCACGAGAAGCCGAGGTCAGAGCTGTAACGGGTGCAGATGAACTGTTTATTGGCCAATCATCTCAATACAATCGTCACCCAAACGATTTGGTGTATAGAACACTACTCCTGTCTCGTACGGTGACTCGAATTGGTCCGCACAAGAATGTGACAGTGAACGATGTGGGTAAGATGCATGCGCTTGATGTTAGAGCCTTGGAATATGCTGTATATCGACTGACTTACGGCGAAGAAAACCTTCCTGAGGAGGAACCCGGACCGGGGGGGTAACGGTGGCCTATCCGCTTCCAAGAGTTCGTGAAGAAGTAGCTTTCTTGGCATATCATATGCATTGGAGTCTTCATGAGATTTTGGAACTACCCCATAAAGAGCGTGTAGAGTGGGTAGGCCAGGTGAGCAAGATCAATAAAAAGATTCTTGAAGCCATGAAGTAATGCATCCAATGATGTACAAAAACTAGAACAACGAGATCAGCAATGATGAGTAAAAATCCGTTAGAAAAGCGCGTCAATATTGAGGTCAGCTTAGCACGCCCTCAATCATCGAAGCAGTCTTTGCCTAGATTGGTTGTTGTTGGAATTGTACCCTTTGAGTCGCCCGTGATGTCTGATATCTCGCCGGGTGCGTTGATTCGACGTTCTCCCAAGAATCAACAGGATCCATTTGTAGAACAGGTTCGATTAACCTCTCTGGCGCAGGCGCGATTGTTGCCCGGCATTGATGCTTCGCATCCGTCTCGATTGAAGGACTCTGTGACGACCATTTTGGATTTGGGGTGTAATGAAGTCGACTGCATTTTGGTGCGCGTACCAGGCGTACAGTGTTGGGAGTTGAGTCATCAGTCGGTTGTTGAAATATTGATGGAGTTCTTTACAGAGATCCCAGGATCGATGATCGTTTTTCCAGATGCGGGAGGACCCTGGCCGAGATCTTGGTCGATGCATCCAGAAAATCGAATCAACGATGGTCAGCCAAGAAACTTGATTGACTGCATAAAAAGCTATGGTCCTGTATTTGCCGATAATTTTCAAATTGGTTTTATGGATATGGTGCAAGAGGATCCTCAAGATGCACGCCATACTTTAAACAGTGTACAAGGATACGACATTACCTTATGTTCATGGGCTGGCAATGCAGATGGGATGTTGGCACACGGATGGCGTTCTAGTTCCGCATTTTTGGCAGGGTACATCAACAAACGAGTGGATGTTGTGACGCAATCTTTGGTGGGGCACGAGATGCCTTTGGTCGGTGGCCGAAAAATTGTGGCGAGTAGAGCAAGGCTTCTCGGTGCAGATCAGCTGTCGGCTGTGTCTGATGGAATATCTGACAATTGCGCGATCTTATCAATTGATATGCCTCGTAAAAAGATTCAAATTTTATCGGAGTATACCTTGCGTCGTCCTAGATATGAATGGAGCATTCCAGTCATGAGAACTGTAAAGGCGATCCATCAATCTTTGAAACAAGCCGCGGATATGTTTGTTTTTCGACCTGTCAAACAAGTAGAGGCTGTCGCTCTTGAAAAGACTGTTGAGATGGTCCTCAATCCCTTCTATGAGCGTGGGATTTTGGTTGGTGCGGAAGGTAGTGGCCGCCCCTCTGTATCTGGTGAGGCCTTGCCCAGTCATGATCAACCGATGCTCAGTGTCAACTTATCCGCTATGGTTAGACCTTGGTGTCAGAACATAAGCCTAAAAGTTATGGTAAAGTCAGGTGAGGAACCTGTGATCGATACCAGTCCATGAATTCATTGTATGTAGTTAAAAAAACGTTTTAATTGGAGCCAAGTATGTCCTATTTAAATAAGGTCGCTCAAGATGCTGCGAGTTTGTTGAGCAATCCTTTTGATGAGCTCAATCAACCACATGCCAACAACTTATTTAGTGTCATGATTGGTGGAGATGCTTTTGGTTTCTTTACAAAAGTGAGCGGGATTGAATACTCTGTCACGCCGTATCAAATTAAAGAGGGCGGTCGAAATCATTCGCCACATTTGCGTCCTTTTGAGGGACCTGGTACCAGTGGAGAAGTCACACTCGAGTGGGGATCTGTCCGAAGGGATAAAATGGAAGCATGGATTCATTCTGTGGCTCCGGGTCTACCGTTTCGTCGTCATGTGTTTATCACGCATTTCAAGCGCAATATGGTGCCGTATCGGATCATCGGTTTGTATGGGGCATGGCCCAAGCAATGGAAAGCCTCTGATTTAGACTCAAATGGCAATGATTTGGCGACAGAATCTGTGACGTTGGTCCATGAAGGCATGTTCATGGTCGCCACTTAATGTAATGCGGAGAGAAAAATTATGTATCCAAGACCGAATTTAGAAAAGGCTGTTCTCAAAACATTCGATGATAAAAAGCCGAAATGTGAAGTGACGTTCCCGTTTAATCCAACAGATATTGAAGTGACTCGTGGGTGTGGTTTTAGCTCCGAAAATTCCGACTCCAATTCAGTGAACGACTACGGTGGACTCAAGTTTGGTGGTGCAAAATCAGATGAACTCAGCATGTCATTTATTCTAGACACCTCAGAACCAGACGTCATGAGCGCGAAATATGCAACGCAGATGATGATGCCGATTATCATGAGTACCCCATCGATTGCCACTGCCAAAATGGCGAAAGCGATTCCCTATTTCGGTGGAAATGTCAATGCGGACTCCGTCACTGAAATTTTGGATGTAATCAACATGATGACCAAACTGTCTGATGATGATCGCAAGAAGAAAAAGAAGGATGCAGCAGCGGTGATTTATCCGAGATTGGTCCAGTTCACATGGGGCGATAAGATTAAATTTAGTGGTGCGATTGAGAAGTTTTCGTTCAAGGTATTGCTCTTTGATTCAGATGGAGTACCGAAGCGTGCAGAAGTTACTTTGGGACTCATTGGCGTCTATGGTGAATACAATAAGAAACCGGAAGACTTGCTCTTTGGTCAAGGAGAGTCGAAGGCGAGTACCACAACCAAGATTGGCGGTTAAACAACAGTCGTACCTCAATAATCGTACTTCAACAATCTTTAAGGTTCCGACACCTTCCACAAAACACGATGGAGACATAGATGCGTAAAGGGGCTTTATCACTCAAAGTCAAGGGTAAGGATACCATCAACTTTTACATGACACGGATTACGTATACCGAGGCTGTAGGAGAATTGGATGGACTGACCGCAACATTTACTGTGCCTCCGAACAAAGAAAAGGATCTAAAGCCTTTAATGGAGCCCGGTCTACCGTTTGAAATAGAGTTGCTAGATGGGGCGGGCAAAGTTCTCAGCAAGCGAGAGGGCGATATCGTAGCGGTCAATCACGAAAGGAAAGGCTCCAAGTGGATTGTAACGCTGGTGGGGCTCAATTACCTCCATCGACTGCGGGCGAAGCACTACACACAGGTGTGGGAAGAATCACACGATAAAATCGTTAAAACGATTGCTGGTCGCGCGAAACCTTCATTGAGTGCAAAGGTTCAAGGGGTGAGTACAACAGCAGACTTCACTTTTCAGCAAGGTGAAACAGACGCATTGTTCTTGATGCGACTTGCTCGAGAGCACAACTATTACTGTCGTGTTGTGGGTAAAGAGTTGCATTTCGGCCGTCGTGATTTAACGAAGGGTAAATTGGAACTGAGTTTCCGCGAAGATGTTGTCAGCGTTCGCTTAACGGCGAACCTAAAAGATCACATCAATGAG
>CALDQI010000867.1:0-2361 GCA_937911635.1 uncultured Pseudomonadota bacterium
AATGTCTAAGGTTTTCGAAGCCATTCGCCCAGTGATTGAAAAGCATTTTGTATGGAGTAAGTATCCAACAGAAATTTCGCCTCCCTCAGTTCAATTAACACCTACTCAGAATGAGGTCTTGACACAAACAGAGTGGGTTCATCCAAATTACAGAGTCGATTGGACTGCATTGTGGACTGTTGTCTTGCAGCCTCTATCGATAGAACAATTAACACCTGAAACATGGGAACAAATCTGGTGGATGAACCAAGAACACCGTCAATGGATAAACAATCGTCCACAAGGTCAATTCGACTTGGTAAGTATCGAACGACTGCAAAAGATGTCTACGCAACACCAAGTCCAACAGCAGTTACTTGAACAGTTGGCTCAGGACAAAGCTGTTTCAGGTCACCTCAAGCAACTGAGCGATTTAGAAAAGACACTATTATTCCAAAGACATCTCTGCACATTTCTCAATTCTTTCATCAACTTCTCCAATTTCTACAATCCAAGTGCCCGATCTGTTCCTGAGATTGGGTCTCTATTATTGGATGGTCGATGGTTCAGACTGGTTGTATACGTCCCAAATCGCGATAAACACATTGAGCAGGCCAAAAACAGTGGTTTTTTTCTCCTATACCTGACCGTTACATTACCCGAGCGAATCATGGAGATTGCCGCTGCAGTTACAGGAGCGGAACGAGGTGACCTACACATTGGTAAAAAGGCCGTATTCTATGATGTTGACAATCTACAGTACCCCGCTGAAATCACACATATCTTAGACAACCCCATCAACATCAATGAAGCTTTGTTAAAACCCATTGAAAAGTTACAGCAACTGGGAAAACAACGGTTGGAAAAGTTTTCCAAAGAACAAGAGGCTCAAATAGAAACTGGATTTTCACAAGAGTCTTCGGGTGGAAACTCACAATGGATGAATGGTGGTGTTACACTGGCGGCACTTTCTTCTTCCTTCGCATATCTTCTTAAAACCCTTACATCAGTAAAGATTTCTTCGATTGCGTTGGTCATTCTTGCCCCACTTTTTATTCTGGCTCTATTTTCATCCTTGATAGCAGGATGGAAACTTCATCAAAGAGACTTGGGGCCCATCTTAGAAGCCAGTGGATGGGGGATTAACCACCCTCTTAGAGTACCGGAATGGGCATCGGAAGTCTTTACCTTAGGGGTCCACGTCCCTAAGCAAAATCAAAGTACCGACAGAGATTTACTGATGATTTTTGAGCACACTGCAGATCCAAGAAGTTTTATCACACGTATGTTCATGTGGCTGTGTATTGTAATACTCGGGGTCGTCACATGGTGGCAATGGGACCAGATCGTAGTTTTTCTTCAGAACTGGGAGAGCAGCTATTTTCCTGAATGATTGTATGCATACTATATTTTAAGAGGCAGAAGGATTGAATTCAATGATAACAAATGAGGCCATTGTCATCTTGGGGAAAGAGCCTCTGCCAGGATTTGTTAAAACGAGACTTGCGAAGGATATCGGCTATGATAACGCTGCTCAAATCCAAAAGGTCTTGGCACTTCACATCTTACGACAACTAGATTCTCTTCCTTACCCAGTTGTTTTACAATTGCAGGGGTCTTTACAGGGGTCTTTTGCAAGACAATGTAGACAAATTGGAGTTCGAGTAGAAGAACAAGTATCAGGAACTCTGACAGAAAAGATTTATCATGCCAGCAAATGTGCCAAAAGAACCTTGGTACTAGGAATGGACATGCCCATTATTGATACATCCGAAATTCAACAAGCAATGAATCATTCTAAAGTCATATTGGGTCCAGCGAAGGATGGTGGATATTGGATCATTGGGGGAACAGAACTTCCATGTGAGATTGTAACGGACATTCCATGGTCCACTGCAGATGTCTGGCAAAGTACAGTAGACAAATGTACGCAACTTGAACTAGAATATAAAGTGTTGTCACGTCAACAGGATGTCGATACACTATCTGACCTGTACGACTTATTGTCCAACCCACAGTGCCCGCCCTCTCTACGCAATGATCTATTGCATATATTGAACACAGTTTCCCTATCCAAATAGGAGTCCCTCATGCCCGAAGTTCGAGACTTCCCTCCCAATACAAATCACATTCACATCATGGGTGTCGGAGGTACAGCTATGGCCGCCCTCGCTGGATTACTCGTAGCCAAAGGTTATAAAGTCACGGGTTCGGACGGAAACGTCGTCTACCCGCCAATGAGTGATGTACTTGCGAATATCGGAATTCAACCAATGGTTGGATACAACAAAGAAAACCTCACCAAAGAACGACCCGACTTGGTGATCGTTGGAAACGTCGTCCGTCCTACATACGATGAAGCTGTTTATCTGGTCGAAGAAT
>CALDQI010000868.1:0-4495 GCA_937911635.1 uncultured Pseudomonadota bacterium
CTGAAGATACCACAGAGATCATTGTTGAATCGGACAGTTTCGATCCGGTACACGTACGGATAACGGGACGGGCGCTTGGACTCCACACGGATGCGTTGGCGAGGTTTGAGCGTGGTTCAGACCCCGAACTTGCCATTGTTGGTGCGGGAAGGGTTGTTGGTCTACTGGAAAGTGTCGGTTGGGAACTAGATGGTGAGACTACACAAGTGGGCTCTTGGGATGCAAGTCGTCAGGACATCTCCTTTGATGTCGCTGATCTCAATCGGTTCTTGGGCACAAAGTTATCGCCTGCAGAGATCAACGAACGCTTACAACGATATGGATTTCTCGTAGAGGTTCAAGAGACCAGTTTCAATAGCAGTGTACCTACTCATCGGATGTGGGACGTACATACAGTTTTTGATATTTATGAAGAGATTGCAAAGTCCGTTGGATACAATAGCATTCCCACCATCTTACCCAAGATTGATAAGGGCGCACTGCCTTCAAAACTCGAACAGCATCGAGATCTTGTGGAAAACGTTTTGATAGGTTCAGGGTTCTTGGAAGTCATCACCGATGGGTTCTATGGTCGTACTGAGTTTGATAAACTTGGGTTGCCGAGTGATCATATATTGCAACAGCATGTTGAGACACAGAACTCGTTGGACAAAGGGTATTCTTTGCTAAAGAACAACTGTCTATTGCAAGCGGTGGATTGTGTCCGCAAGAATATGCATAGAAATTACAGCAATATTAAAGTCTATGAATGGACGCGGACGTTTCACCTCAATCCCAGTTCTGAAAACGGAGTCTGTGATGAGCAGCCGATACTGTGGGCTGTGGTATCCGGTGCTGAGAGAGTACCAACTTGGCAAGGGAGAGCACCTGTTGCCTCTCCACTGTACCTTAAGGGATTGGTGGCGGAATTGTCCAATCAGTTGGGTCTGGACTTGACTGTGAGAGTGGAAAAGGAAACGCACGTTTTGTCACCATTGCTCCATCCACACAGGCAAGCGAGCATTTGGTTGAGCGAACACTGTGTTGGCGTATTGGGAGAGATCCATCCGCGTATCTGTAAAGAGTTCAAAATCAAGCGGGCTAGACCTTGTTACATTGAACTCTCGCAGGATATTTTGGTACATGAATCCAGAGGCAGTTCTTATGTGTTGCCTGCTATCCATCAGCCGCTTGTTCGCACCGTGGCATTTTCATTGCCGGGACAGGTAGAAGCCTCTAGTATTCAGCAGACGTTGGCTTCTGTAGGCGCAACAGTCTCCATAATTGATTTGTTTGCTTTTGAAGATGAGGCAGGAGCGCAACGGGCAATTACATTTGAAATGATGTTTCCAAATCCAGAAGGTACTCTGAGTGCTGAGCTTTGCAATCAACGTCTTCAACAGGCTTTGGACGCAGTGTTGAGTACATATTCAGAGTGTGGCGTAAAACACCGTTAATCCGTCCGAATAGTACGATGACAATCGTTTGTCGTAGTAAGGCGAGAACTTAATTTGGAGGTCACTTATGAACTGGTTTGCGGATTTATTTGGATTTGTTGAATCGGCTGGGGCAGTAAGAACGCATTTGTCTGTAGACGGAGAATGGATGAGTTCAGCGGTTAACGGCGCTCGATATCGTTCTGGAACACTCAGTACCCCGAGCTTACAATCTTTGAAAGAGAGAGCAGGTATACTACTGAATCAGGCTTCGCAAAAGAACAGAACAACCTTGAGAGAAGTTGTTGCGGATGCTCAAACGTTACACAAAGATCCAAACAATCGGGGCGCAATATTTCAAGTTGCATCTCAATGCAATCTATTGGAAATGGTTGGACCGTCTGTGACACCAGAAGCTGGTGTGACAGGATACTATTATGATCGAACGCAAGGGCCTGCTTGTGCCATCGCTTGTGGTGCCGGCACTGTGTATCGAAACTACTTTGTCCCGTTGACGGGACAGGTTGGTCAAACCGCTGCTTTACAAGTGGATACAATGAAGAATCTAGAGTCGGCGCTCGGTGGGGACCTTTGGTCGATGAGAAATGGGTATCTGTTGCCCACAGTTGCAACGTTGCAAAGTATGTCAGAGCGTCTACAAGCGACACCAGAACAATGGATGGATTGCATTCAGATCGGTGTGCACAAGAATGTTCAAGTAACCCTGAGTTCTGACCCAGATCAGATTGTACATCAGTTGTACTGTTCTGCAATGCCGGTGTCGTACTCTGGTATATCATATGATATCTGGGAGCCGCTTGGGCGATTGGTTCTCAATGCTGCTTATGAGTTGTCTGTACGTGTAGCCGTAGAACATGCACAGGAAACGGGTTGCAAAACACTATTCTTAACCTTGCTTGGTGGAGGGGCTTTTGGCAATCCAACCGAGTGGATTACCGATGCGATATTAAGAGCACTTCAGATTGTAGAGTTTTCAGGATTGGATGTCGCCGTGGTTTCCTACGGGAGATCTCAGCCAGCTGTACAGGAGATGGTAGACACTTGGAGTGCATTGGACAGTTCTCAGAGGTGACCTTTGTGTGTGATGGATACAGCTGATTGCAGTCTGATTTTCAACGGCTGAAAATCGAAAGGAAAATCGAAAGAAACATTAGATGCCTCAGGATTCTTTCAATGAGACTGACGATCAATAACCACTGGAAAAAAAATCACATATCCAATACCCTTGAATCCTGTTACAAGTACAGAAACCATCATAAAAGAGGTGTCACAATGTTACTTTTCTTTGCTGCCTGTTTCCATAAACCACCAGTGGCGGAGTACAATCTAAAACCGGTTGCAGAAGAAACGATGGATATTGCTCATCCGACAGCCACTTTGCTGGACTACTCAATTGTTGCGACAGAGAAATCATCCAGTAAAGGAAGATACTCTGATGTACAAATGCGCTATCAACCTGTTTTACAAGATCCCGCCGTCATGACCGTTCGCTACTATGTACTCAGTACTGATCCATGTCGGATTGATGTGGAGTTGTTGTCAGACAGTGGATTGATTCCACCGGTACTGTTGAATGAATGGGCTTCGGAATCGACACTCAGTGCTTTGGTGTGTGAATCCCAAAGCAAGTGACACCATCAATTCAAAGATGGGTAAATACATTCAATTCGGTATCATTAAATGGTTTAACGATTATCATCACATCAAAATTATGAGGTATACAATGAAATACGCACTAATCGCTTTGTTTGCAATCGCCTGTTCAGATTCCGAAGATCCAGCTTCGTCAGAGCCAGTCGCAGCCGATCAAAAGGCTGAAATGAAACCCAATGCACCCAAAGGTCAGGGACATGATGCTCACGGAGATTCCCATGGACAAATGGATCATTCTAAGAAGGATGCAGGAGCCCACATTGGACCTGTTCCTGAAGGGGCAAAGGTTTTCTTTGTGTCTCCAAAAGACGGTGAGACGGTGACATCTCCAGTTCAAATACAAATGGGGATAGAGGGCATGGTAATCGAGCCCGCAGGTGGGATTAAAGATGGTTCAGGACATCATCATCTCATCGTTGATGCTGATCCAATCCCGAAAGGGACTGTGGTACCAGCAGACGAGCAACACTGGCATTATGGAAAGGGACAGACAGATGCACAGCTGACCTTGGCGCCAGGGCAGCATACGTTGCAATTGCAACTCGCCAATGGGGTCCATCTTTCGTATGGTGAACAGATGAGTTCGAAGATCACCATTACCGTTAAGTAAAGACCAAATCCAAATGTTGATCGTTTGAGATTACGACAGCATTGATTGAATGGATTGCCAAAGTTCATTCAATCGGTGCTGTATGTTGTTTTTTGTAAGAGGGATACTTTCGACGTCGTTGACCCGTTGGATTGCCTCGAAGTAAAATTTGATTTTGGGTTCTGTACCACTGGGACGAGCGATGACTCTTTCTTGGTTTTCAAGCCAATAGACCAGCACATTGCTCTTAGGCATGTCCGTGATGGGCAGAGTGACTCCTTGTTCAGAACGTTCGAGTGTAAGGTAGTCTTCCATTTTGAGGATATGGGAACCACCAATCGCAACCGGAGGATTGCTACGTAGAGTATTCATCATATTGGCGATATCTTGTTTTCCGCTGATTCCGGGGCGTTTAATGGAGTGTTGGGTTGAAAGACTCAGACCGTATTGTACTGCAATTTCATCCAATACATCCCACAAGGTAGCGCCTTGTTCTTTGTAGTGAGAGATAATATCTGCCATCAGCAACAACGCAGATACCCCATCCTTGTCCTGAACCAAACCACCAATCGAATACCCAAGCGCCTCTTCGTATCCAAGGAGTAAAGGTTGCCCCGTGTGCTCTCTGTGTTTCAATCCTACGTTTGCTAGCCACTTGAAACCAGTCAATGTACAAGCGTACTGGATACCAAAATCGTCAGCCATCTGCTTCAGTTGAGAGGAGGACACGATCGTGTTGGCGAGGAGCGTATCTGGATGTAAGGATTGGATGGTGCCCAAATGATAGGCGAATCCCAAGCCGACTTGATCGCAAGTC
>CALDQI010000869.1:0-5522 GCA_937911635.1 uncultured Pseudomonadota bacterium
ATTCTACAACATCGTTGGGTGAAGCGTCACTGGGACTGAGTTGAAGTGTATCTGCCGTAGAAGAAAATGGGGTATTGGTCGATAGATTCGTCCAAGTATAGGTCGGCGTTAAGGCTTGATTGTCCGCATCTGTTGCGTTGTATGCACACGTTAGCAACGTCACTGAAGTCAGATCTCCACTGTACGTGATGGACACATCTGAGATTACTGGAGCAGTATTGTCTGCCGAAACACTGACTGTGTCTGTAGCACTTCCGCCGTATCCATCTACCACATCTGCCGTACAAGTGATCGCATCTCCCGGATTCACCATCGTTGCGTCCAACTGAAGACTGTCACCTGTATAGGTATTCGACCCTATCGTCCAAGTATAGGTTGGCGTCAGAGATTCTCCATCATCGTCTGCAACGGTGGTTTCACAGAGCAACAATGTGTCTGTTGTGATTCCACTACTTGGCGTAATCGTCGTATTGGACAGGGTCGGATCACGATTGATGATCGTTTGAGTAATCGTATCGGTCGCCGTAGCACCATCTGAATCCACCACACTGGCTGTACAGGTCACCACATCATCCGGCATCACACCTGTCTGAGACAAGTCGAGCGTCGCACTCGAACCGATGACACTCCCACCAACAGTCCACTCAAAGGTGGGTACTGGAGACTCATCTGGGTCGGTTACCGTTGCCGAACAGGTCAGTACATCGTCGTTGTAGACTGTACCGGTTGGAGTGATCGACAATCCACTTAACGTTGGAGCAGTATTTTCAATGATGATGGTGGCACTTCCAGACAACCCATCGGTGATTCCATCGTTTGGTGTGACCACTATGGTCCACTGTTCACCCTTCGTTGTTGCTGAACTCGGAAGACTACTGGTTGTGTAGGAAGTTTGAGCTTGACCACCGAGCTGCCATTCATAAGTGTATGTCGGAGTTAGACCTTCTGGGTCTACCGATGGTGTATCAATAACCACACTCAATCCGTCTGATGTAGTCGCAGGATCTGGACTGATCGAAATCACTGGAGCGCTCGGTACACCATTCACAGTAAAGTTAATCTGATCGGAATCTGTCAGACCTTCCGTATCCGTAGCGGTCACTACGAGATTATAGGTCCCATAGGTCAACGAAGAGTCTGAAAATGTGGCCTCGCCAGAACTTGTTGCCACCTGTGTCGAAATACTGTTTCCATCCACGACCCAATCCAAAGCGATGGCGTCCGGTTGATCTTGAGAATCCGATACCGTAGCACTAAACGTGATCGGTGTACCCTCGTTGATGACTTCTCCATCTGTCGGTGCATCGATGATGATACTCGGTGCCGTACCCACTGTGTAGTAGAGGCTGTCCGTACAAGTAGCTCCAATCTCATCCGTAACGGTCATGGTAATATTGTGTGTATCTACAGACAGATTTGAGTATGGAAACCCAATCGTCCCATCACTATTGGGAGTAGAAGTTCCAATCTCTCCATCTTTATCAGAAGTCCAAATCACCGTCAGCCAATCGGCAGCCACATCGACATCGGACGCCATTCCTTCAAACGCTACCAATTCGCCCTCAGAACCCGCCGCCCCATCTTCTGGACTGGAAATCTCGCACAATGGTGCAGAGTTCGGGGGACCAACCGTAATCACGACAGATTCTGTGGAGGATTTCAGCATTGTATCTTCCACATGAAGTTCTATCGCGTGCTGCCCTTCCGATAGCGTTCCATAGCCAAGTACCTCACCAGATGTGGACACTTCTCCATCTACGTCTGACAACACACCGTCCACGTTGGATTCCCAGTAGGCAACAAGAAACTCTGGATCATCCTCTGCATCAGATACCAATCCCTCAAAAGTTATCAACTGGTCGGAGTAATACACCCCATCTGACATCGGGGTGATGATTTCAACAATCGGAGCCTCTGTTTCAATGATGACAACGTTGATGGTATCTTCTCCAAACTTCTGTTCTGCGTCTCGAACTTCTAAAGAGACTTCGGTTTCATCGGCATCGAATACCACTTCACAAAAAGTACTACCGTCTTCATCGGGGATGATATCATCACAGACCACCTCTCCATTGATGACCCACCGTGTAGTCAATTCATCCGAAGAATGATTGGAGTCCGATACAACCCCCTCTAAGGTGACGGCGAACCCTTCCAATATTTCAGAACCATCATCATGGGAAATGATATCTGCCGTTGGAGCCGGATTCTGTACTGTGAGACTCTTGTCCCCCGAACACGCGACCAATAGAACAATACTTGTCGTTAAATACCATTTCATATGTACACCCTAAATGATGGTAGATTTGTACCAACTGTAATCTTTTGAGAAGGCAAGTACAAGAAAAGAATCCCTGCAACATAAAGGATCCCCTTTGAAGAGAAAAGTATCTAATATCGACAAAAGATTGGAAAAAACTCTAGGTTCCGAAAAAAAGTCCGAGAAATTAAGTACCTGACTGATTCCCACAAGCAGTCCCTCAACGGCATTAATCGTTGGCTCGATATACAGTAATCCCTCTTGTATATCGAGTTTCCCTCTCTTTTTATTTATACTGATAAAGTTGGTGTATTTTAGCCGTACATCTCTAGGTATTTACTCTAGGATACGAATCGGTGAATCGCTATTTAACCTACTGAGTCCCTCTTCAGTGTCCATGCTAATGGCATTTGCGAATCCGCTGTAGGCAGTCATCCAGCGCTCTTCATCGTACACAATGCCCGCGTCGGACCGTGTTCGAACTAAGCTTGAAGGTGTTCCAATCCATCCACTAAAACTTTGATCCAGTAAAAGCACCTTGACCAGGAGTACATCGCTATGCCTCCAATGCTTATGGTTACTCCGACCAAGTAGGTTCTCCCTTCAAGTCGAGTGTTCAAGACTCTCAATAATCGCTTGGATTCGTTGACGTATCGATGAATGAAACACGGATTCCTTTTACCTTTTGGTTCAGAAATACGCTGACAACACATTGCCTGTCCCATCGAACCCAGCCCGTCCATTTGGAACATCAACCACCGCATCGTTTCTAAACATTATCTGGGCCCATGAGAGAAATCGATCGTATTTTTCAGCCAAACACCACAGAAAGGCACCCGATTCAAAAACCGCAAAATCGTCATTGCCTCTATCGACAATCGTTGGGATCCGCCCATTGGGATTGTACTTGAGATACTCTATTCTTGTCAAAGTCAATGTGGGTGAATTCATAGGGTATCTGAGCTTCCAAAAGGAGAACGGGTTTCCACCCGTTCATCGTTGAGGCTGTATACAGGTGTATGTCTGAATTCATCGTGATAACCGTATTTCAATGTTCAACAATACAATCCTATTATTAAAAATTATCCATAAATGAATGGAAACTCGTTTGAATACAATATGTCGAATCAGACTGTCTTCATCAATCCTTCACTTCTGGATTCTCACACCAAGGTAATTTATGTCTGTACCAAAAGACAACCAATTTAAGACAGATGTTGAAACGATCTACGCAACCAACAGAACCATCTTTGCACGACAAAATGCGGATACGGCTGCAGTTCTACCGCTTATCCTCAAAATATTTCCAAATTCAAAGGGATATATCTGGGAGTTAATTCAAAACGCACTGGATGCAAATGCATCTATGATCTATGTATCTACAACCACAGACACCCTCGAGTTTTCACACAATGGAGAGGCATTCAGCAACAATGACATCCAATCCTTGTCGAAAATTGGCTTATCTACCAAGGGTTTCCACTCGATTGGATTTATGGGCATTGGATTTAAAAGTGTCTTCAAAAGATTCCAAACTGTGCAGATTAGAGATGTGAACTACCAATTTTCGTATGACGTGACATGTGGAAAAAATATTGGCATGGTTTTACCCCAATGGGATGACTCTGTGCCCATGAGTTCGTGTACGCTCCGTCCAACCGTGTCCTTCTTTTTATCCAACAGACAACACTCTACTCGTCACCGTCCACTAGATGAAGACCTTCTACAAATCTCAGAACATCTAGACACCATCGCAATCTTAGCAATCAAGGGTTTGAGAAAATTAATTTTAAACACCACCGAGTACACGCTCTCATTGTCTGACAAAATTATCTCACTCTCCACCAGCGGTAATTCGATTACTCCACAGAATTTAAAATGGTTCTACACCAAATCTATTTACACGCCATCCAAAGAAGCCATGTCAGAAATGTACAAAGAGCGACATAGTCTGCACCCTAAAGTTTCAATGGATTCAGAACCAATACAACATAAAATAACAGAACGAGAGGTGATTGCTTTTCTTCCTGTGAGCGAACAGTATATTCCCTCCCCCCCTAAAAACCCAACCATCTTTGCTTCTTTGCCGACCGATTTGGAAATAGACCTCGGATTTCACATTCACGCCGACTGGCTACTCAATGCCGATCGAAAAGACCTTCTCAATGTCGAAGAGTCTCAGTGGCAACAAGAGATTATCAATGAAATCCCAAATTTAATTTCCAACTACTTATCAACAATGTCTGAAGGTATACATGATCCTCCATTCAAAGAAAATCAAACCGCTGTCATCAAAAGTTTTTTGGCTATCTTTAGACCATTGACCCAACGCAACCATCTTTGCTCCTTCATGAACACACCTCATTTTCGTGACAAAATCAAGCAAGTACTCAATCAACATGCCATCATTCTAGCATTTGATAAGAATGCACCAATATTATCCACACCAAATGTTCATTGGCTTCCAAAGTCATTCTCTGATCACATGCCTTTGAATGCCCATTCGCATATCAATACATTGTTCAATCGAACAATTGGGGTCGACGCATGCATAGAGTCTGAAACACGAGATTTCCTTGTCGATTTGTATGGTCTAGAAATCACCCCTGAAACAATGCCACCTGATTGGATCAATCAACTAACTCTCTGGAAACAGAGCGTAGCAGAAGAGCATTTCAGCACGCAGTTCATTGGACTACTCGCCGGATTAGTGAACTCGGGATGGCACTCCTATTTATATGGAATCACTTATACAGGCGAATGGATACACTTTGACAGACTGCACATCCTATCCAGAGACCAGAATCGCCCACTTCCACATTGCATCGAAAAGATATTACACCAACACAAAATTTCTCTTCTGAACCCAGATTTAACTGAGTATATCTATGCGACAGACGAGCACACAAGTCGAATCGTTGAATACTCACTCTCTTCATATAAGTCGTCAGGGTCGATTGAAGAAATTATCCTACATCATATTAAGGAATGTGATATCGATTGGACCAATAGACAGGATGTCCTGAATCATATCGTTGCACCCACCTTGTGGTTGTCCACGACCACATCAAAATTAACGCATGTTGTGATTGATCAAGAAGAGCAATGGAAACGTGCTCCCATTGAAACCGTTGATTGGTTTGACACACGCACGAACGGTACAGAAATGGATGAGTATTTTCCAGATGCCTCATCGTTGAGTCGGATATACTTTGAAGAGGCTGAAAACAAACCGCCATTCAATCCAATTCAATTGATGGAA
>CALDQI010000870.1:0-16320 GCA_937911635.1 uncultured Pseudomonadota bacterium
CTTCGGCAACGCCTTACGGAGTTCTTCAGCAAATGAATCTATATCCCATGGTCCAAGATTATCATCCATACATTGGGTGATAACAAGGCGTTTGAGAGATCGCATTTGTTTTAATTCACGCGGAAAATCTTGAAGACTATTGTAACCAATGTCCAATTCTTTCAACGACTTGTCTACTATCAACTGTGGGATTTTAACCACCCCAAGACCCGAGATGCTCAGCTTCTTTAGATTGGGTAGGTGATTGAAATACTGTGGGTCCCATTCTTCACCAACGTCTAAATGCATTTCAGACATGTCCAAAGATTGTAGTTTTGGCATATGCCACAAAAATGAACCTTCAACAGCATGGTATGGTGGAGCCAATTCTGTTCGATTCGCCAGCGCTGGATTGATGGTGAAAATAGCGGCATCATTGAACATCCAATCCAGTATGAATGACTTGACAATATTTGCAGTACCGTCGTTCTCGTACATTGTCCAAAGTTCATCCCAAGTATGCGGTACGAGCCTTTGTAAATCAGACATCTTCAAATGTCTCACAACTGAAGGTAAACCCAAATCAACATTGATTATATCGATAACATCCAACAGTGCATTTTGGACTTGTCGGACATCATACGACATAGAATTTAAATGACTTCTATCTGCCAACTCAATATCAAAAGCCAATTTCTCTATTGAAGAGGCAAATAGGGGTTGTTCAAACCCATACAACTCGTTCGTTTCGAATGGAAAAAACAAGTTGGTCCGCCCCACTTTTTCATTCGCCAAACAAATTAAGTGTAAGAACGGTTCCAACAAGGCTCTTCCATAAATGCAAGATATAAAGGAGTGGTCCATGACGGGCACAAATGTTCGATGAATACTAAAACTGGCCAAATCGGCAGTCGCCTCTAACAAAGACCGGTCCTCTAGCATCAATGTTTCCAACAACAGAAATCCTTGCTCTCGAAATGATGCATCCAAAGAAGTGATTAGGGTCCACAATTTTCGCCACTGTTTGGGATTTGGACTTGTGTAACCGGAATACAATCCAAGCAGTGGATGCTGATCGATACCAACAGTATTTTCTGCAAACTCAAAACTCCCTACATCCAAGTCCGCATCAAATATATCGTATATATAATCAGAAAAAGCCTCTGTAGTTAAACCATCGTTAAATTCAAAAGAATCTAACGTAGAATAATACCCTCCACCATCATCATACTCTGACCCAAGATAAAATGTTATCCCTCTTAGCCTAGGCTCCAACAGTTGTATCAGTGCCATATTTTTACGCATCTCTACTTCTCCAACCACTGAAGACGTACGAATTGTACTTGAGGACACGAGTCCTTGCAGATTCAATATGTTAAATGGAATCTCAATTTCTTCGAGGAATTGTTCACACTCTTCCCGTAATGCCTTGAGAGAATCGCTCAATGATTGGAACTGATTTTGATACGATTCGATCTTGCGGACTATATTTGCATCAACAAGTTGCAACTCTTCACTATCAATCGGAGAGATGACACAGGGAATATCGGACAACGTCTCCTCTTCTTCATCTTCGTCATCTGAGGCAACCTGTTCTACCTGCTCGTTTGATTGGTCAAAAACTTCTTCCACGACTTCCGGATTCGAATCCGATGATAGAAGTCGCTCAATCAACGTTTTTTTCGTCCCTGTGGTCGAAACGCCCATTTCTTCAGCAAGAACAACGATATTTGCTTTTGTGGTTGCTTCTAGAACCTCCTTTTCTTCCCATTCTTGAAGCCTCGTAACCAACTTAGCTTTCGACCAAGATTTTCGAAAATCTTTGTCTCCAAGAGAAGACAATGCCTTGGTTAATACAGACTTTGTCCAGATTGAATACAACTCTTTTACCGCCATTTTAACTCCATGATGATTTTGCTGACATCAAACTGTATCAAAATATATGGAGTTCATTGCTATTTTCATTGTCTTCACAAATGACTCTATCCTTTACGATGAACTGCTGATATCAATCTTCTCCACTCAACGCTTCAGCACAACCTGCACACCAGTCTGTACCCCGGTCATCGGACCCTGCATCTCCGCATTGACGTCGTTGTCACTCTTGCTCATCGCATTCCCGTCTTCGTCCAATCGAACGTCGATCCACACTTGCTCGGGCCACTCTCCGCCCATCATCATGTCTGCTGGACCGAGTGTAAACTCAAGTGGAAAGGTTGGACGGTCTATCTTTTTCACAGCTGCAGGCATTCCACCAGTTGGTGAACGTCTTGCGATGATGAATAGCGTTCCCTTTGGCAGGTCCCCTTCGGCAGAGATGGTCCCAGAGAGTTTTACATCACCAGATTCAGGTTCTGGAGTTTCAGACTTTTCAGGAGCAACCAGCATCACCGATAAATCATGCGAGTCTTTGGAGAGTGGACCTTGGACTTCGGAGTTTACATCGCCATCGGCTTTGGTCATCGCATTGCCATCGCGATCGAGTCGGACTTCTAGGTATACCTGTTCCGGCCACTCTCCACCCATCATCATGTCAGTGGGACCCAGTTCAAACTTCATCGGAAAGGCAGGGTTGAGTACCTTTTGAACCGCAACGGGCATTCCACCTGCAGGCGATCGGCGAGCTATCACAAAGAGTGTTCCTGAAGGCATGTCGCCTTGTGCATCGACAATCCCTGAAATAAGAGCTGGGGGTTTGTTCAGGTCAGCGATGAGTCCCTCGTAGAAATACTTCTCTTCAGGAATTGAAAACTCCCCTTCTATCGATTGTAAAAGTTCCAATGCCTCCGTTTTTTGTTCAGTAGCAGAGAGCATGTACCCTTTCCAAAGCAAGGCTTTTTGCATATTCGGACGGACTTGCAGTGCCTGTGCAAAACCAATCTCTGAGCGGTCCGTCATACCAACCGACATCTGTAAAATCGCCAAGTGAACCATAAAGTCTGGGTCTTTGGGATCTACATTCCGAACCTGCTCCATGTAAGTCATCGCAGCTTGCATGTCTCGCATCAACAGAGCGTCATAGGTGAGTACATTGAGTGCATCGATGTCTTTTGGGTTCTTGGCGATGGCCGCTTTGGCATCAGATTGACGTTGCTCACGCTGCTGACCCCACTCCTCAAACTGTTTCATCAGCTCAGCCTCAGACTGACTCGGCATCTCGCCACCGGTCATTACACCACCCTCTTGACGAGGAGCGGAATAGTCGACGATCAACTTGCCCAAAAGTCCGAAGAATGCCAGTGTCCCCAAAACGTACATCCATGCTTTACCGGACGCCTGCATCGGTGCTTTAGGTTCCATCGAGGTATCCATCTTGCCGTCGAGTGCCGCCATCACTTGGCTGGCCTCAGACAACAGTTCTTCACGCTGTACCGTATAAGAATCTTCGGACAGCTTTGTATTATCGGCGTCCAATTCTCTCAGGGCTTCCATCAATTGGTCCTTCTTGGCTTCCAGTTCGGACCGCCTAGCATCCGCTTGCTGAACACCACCATCACTCTCTTCGCCTTTCATCATAACTACAATGACAACGGCAATCAATGACGCACCACCCAATACAATCAGCGGAGGTCCCCATGTTTCCCAATCCATATCAGTCCTCCAACTCTGCAAGCAACTGTGCTCTATACTTGTCCTGCTCTTCAGTCGATACAGTCGATTCTGCTATCGCATCCGGCTTTACCTCATCTTCCAGCGTACTTGACCCCCATCGCAGCGCTACCAGTCCTATACCAGCACCCAACCCAATGAGGGGCATCCACCAGACAAACCAGTGCTCCGCTTTGGGCTGCAAGAGTACGAACTCACCATATCGACCGATAAAATAGTCAATTATCTGATCATCTGAATACCCCATCGCCACCAATTCTTTGATGCGATTTTTCATAGCAACCGCCGCATCAGACTGAGAGTCGGCCACGCTGAGCCCCTGACAGACTGGACAGCGTAAAATCTTTCCCAAGTCATAGGTGCGCGTCTCTACTTCCTCAGCACCTGGTGGTTCAAAAAGTGGAGCCTCTTCTAAAGCAACACTCATTTCCTCTGCATGTGCACTGTGCACACAGAGCCATACCATCATCCACAACCATTGCATGCGATTCTCTCCTTTCGCTCTTGGTAGCCTATTTGGCAAGCAACCCATTCAGCAACACTTCCAATTCCATCTTCGTTACTGGACCAGTATACTTCTTCACGATGGTACCATCTCTGCCTATCACAAAGGTCTCGGGCACTCCAGCCACACCATAGTCAATATTTGTTCGCTGGGCGTCATCCAACAGTGTCGGATAGGCTGAACCATGCTTTTTCAAGTATCCGTCTGCCTTTGCCTTGGTATCTCCGTACAATATACCGAGAAATGCGACTCCTTTTGGTTTGAATTCCTCAGCCGCCGAAATCAGCTCTTTATGCTCTTGCAAACAAGGTACACACCACGTCGCCCAAAAGTTCACTACAACGACCGACCCCTTCAGCTCTTCCAATGAAACCGGATACCCATCCAGTGTCTCCAGAGCAAAATTGGGCGCCGGATCGCCTGTCAACTCTTCTGGGAGTGCTCTCGGATCGTAGTTGAACCCTTTTGCCAAGACAAAGATAAGGGGTACACAGAAAAGAAGCCCGACACTCATCACTTTCCAGTTCATGCGGTCTCCTTGACTTCAGCGGACACTTTTTTACGCCGACGGGCTGGCCAAGCGGAAATCAGCGTACCCAGCATCATGACTCCACCACCAACCCATAGCCACAAGACCAATGGCTGTGTGATGACTTGAAGACCAACGATCGAACCATCTTCGTTCATATTGACGAGATTGAGATACAGATCTTCATCCAAAAAATTGTGCACTGCTGGAGTCCCAATGACCGTTCCCATACGAAAATAATTGTTGAGTTTGGGTTCTAGGATCCCAATGTCTCGTCCGCTTCTAGACACCGTCACCTTAGCAATCTCAGACGCACGATGCGATTCGGTTACGGTTTCCTTTCCGGTATATGTGAGTCTATATTCTTGAATCTCTACTGACTGCCCTTCTTTCAATGTGACTTCGGATAGATCTTTGAACGCCCCAGATCCAGTGACCGCCACTGCAATCATGATGACGCCAATGTGTACAACATAGCCACCAGTGCGACGACGTGTCTTTTGCCAAGTTGTCCAAAGAGCCGTCCCCCAACCTTCGGACTTTCTCTTTACACGAACAGCAGCTGGTTCTAAGAGTTCTCGCAGCGTTGTCATCAGCGCAAAGCCACAGACGGCAAAAGACAATAGCGGTGTAAATCCAGTCGCTCCACAAACCAGTGCCAAAATCACTACTGCAACAGCGCCGCCAATCGGTATCACAAGTCTCTTAAATGCATCTTTTTTGTCGATACTGCCCCACGGTAACGCAGGACCGACGCCCATCAAAAATACGATTGCAATACTGATTGGAATCCCCAGTTCATTGAAATAAGGCTCCCCGATACTGAGCTTCTTTTCGGTCATTGCCTCATGTATTAGAGGATACACAGTACCAATAAGTACGGTAAAAGTAAATGCCGCAAACAACAAGTTATTGAGCAAAAACATCGAATCACGGGACACTATCGCGACAGGCTTTTGCTTAGAGCCAAGTACATCCATCCGAGTAGACAACAACACCAAAGATACAAATGAACAGAACCCCAAGAAGGCCAAGAATATGGGTCCTATCGGCGTCTGTGTAAAGGAGTGAACAGAATTAAACACCCCAGAACGAGTCATGAAGGTACCGAGTAAAGTGAGTAGGAACGTCACCAACAAAAGGACAATCCCCCAACCTTTCAAGCCATCTTTACGTTCCATGATGAGTGCAGAGTGAATGAATGCAGTTGCTGTTAGCCACGGTAAAAACGAGGCATTCTCAACTGGATCCCACGCCCAGTATCCACCCCAGCCAAGGACTTCATAACTCCACCAGCCACCAAGAATGATACCTATGGTCAAAAACCCCCACGGCAACAAAATCCATCGACGCAACGCGACTGACCACGCCGCGCCAATCTTGCCTGCCAAGAGCGATGCCACACCCATACCGAATGGAACTGCCATCCCAACGTAGCCCAAATAAAGAGCCGGCGGATGGATCACCATCAAAATATGATTCTGCAGCAGTGGATTGGGACCTGGTCCATCAGTTGGTACTGTTTCCATTGCTACAAATGGGTCTGCAACACCAGCCACTAGAAAAGTAAAAAATACGGCTATACTCAGTGAGGTGCCGATCGCGTAAGACGAATGCTCCACATACTTTCCTTTGGTCATGTAGGCGAATGCAGCTATGTACCCGCTCAAAACGAAAGCCCAGAGTAAAATCGATCCTTCCAAAGACGACCATAAAGATACAATCGTAACCCATAGAGGTGTCGTAGTAGAACCGACCTTTGCCACATAAGAAACTGAAAAGTCATGCGTGATGAGGGCATACTCCATTAGCCCAATCGCTGCAGTCATCGCAAATGCTGCTACATAAGCCGCTATTCTAGACCACTTCCAAGCCTGCTCCGAGCGCTTCATGCCGCCAGCGATACCTGCGAAGGCACCCAAAACCGACACGGCCAAGGCGATCAGAACCATTGAACGACCCAAGATGGATATCACAACCCCTCCACTGTTTTGTACAAATCTTTTGCCTCCACACCGTCTTCTGGAGCCTTGTATTCATTGGAGTGCTTCACCATCAATCTTTCAGATTCAAAACGTCCACCACCAGTGACTTTCACCATCGTTCCCTCTACAACAACCCCAATTCCCTCACGGAACATCTGGGGTGGTGCACCAGTAGCATGTACATCTAGTGTGGTAATCCCATCTGTCACTTGAAAGTTGAGTTCATTGCTTTCAGCATCCCAATCTAAGGAGCCTTCTTTTACAACACCACCCAGTCGAATGGTTGCCCCATAAGCTTGATCTCCGGCTTCAATAATCTGAGTGCAATCCCAGTAATACACCAAGTTCTCACCCAAGTTGCCTAACGATACGAAGCCAAGAGCACCAAACATCACCAACAGTGCAACGACCAAAACCAACCGTCGCTGACCCCTCTCATTTACATTTGCTGTATCAACTGCATCGCTCATTCTCGATTCCTCCACACCAAAGAGAAGGCATACAAAACCAAACCTGCCCAACTAATGCCATAGGCGGCGTACACATAGTTCCAACCATCTACAATTGCACCATCCATATCAGCCTCCTACACATCCAATGGTTTTACAGTATTCAGTTCAGGCAAGTCTGGGGCAGCTGCCTCATCTTCCAGTCTTCGAAATGCAATTCTAGCCCGAGCCAAAATAAAGCCCACTGTCAAAAACAGCATCCCAACAGCGGCAATTCTGAATGGAGTTTGAAACTCTGGAGACACTGTCTCTGGACTGGACTGCGTTTGATGAAGAGAATTCCACCAGTTCACTGACATGTACACAATCGGTACATTGACAAAAGCCACTATCGACCCAGTTGCACTGATCGTCGCTCTACGCTCTGGATTGGTGATGGCATTCCGAAGTAACAGCACCCCAATGAAAGAAAGAACCATAATCGCGGTTGTCGTTAGTCTCGGGTCCCAAGTCCACCAGATACCCCATGTTGGCTTTGCCCAAATACTCCCTTGAATGGTGAGCAATACATTGAGTAGCACACCCACTTCCAATGTGGCTTCCAAATAGGCGTCCCACTTTCGTCCACCGGTCCACAATGAACCCACCGCCAAAATGAAGGCAATCAAGTACGTGAACAATGCGACAAGGGCCGTCGGAACGTGCACGTAAAAAATGCGACCGACCTCTCGCATCATCGCTTCTTCAGGAGCCTCAAACAGACCGAGATAATGACCGTAAGCCATCAACACAAATCCAAATATACAAACGAACATCGGATTGACCTTCTCGTGCAATCGAAACTTGACAGCGATCACACCCAGTATCAACAGTACTACCGTAACGACAACTTTTATGATCATGACTCGATAATCCTCCCAAATACAATCCCGCACAAAATCCAATAGATTACATCAAACGCTCCCAGAAGGGTAAGCCAAGAACCGATTTGCCCCATAGGGTCTCCAAAAAATATGAGTGCAGTCGCTTTGACTGCAGACAACAACGCTGGCACAATCAATGGAAAGAGCAAGAGTGGCAACAACAGCTGTTGATTGGACAGCCGAGCCGTCATCGCAGCATACATTGCCCCTGGTGCCGATAAACCAAATGCTCCCAACACCATGGTAATTACAAATAACCCGAACCCTTCGATAAACCACACATCGCAGAGAGCAACAAGTGGTGGCAGCATGGCCATCATTACCAGTAACAGTTGGATTGTGTTCGCCAATGCCTTACCATAAAACAGTGCAGCGGGAAATACCGGAGCCATTTGCAGCTGTTCGATTGCACCACCTTCTGTTTCCAATAAAAATGATTGGGTGAAAAGGTTGGCGGAGGCAAACAATGTCGCCAGCCACAAGTATCCCGCTGCGTGACTTTGAAGCATCGTAGAGTTTGGACCAACAGCAAAAGAGAATAGGACCAAGACCAAGATCGCAAAAGCAACCAGTCCCATCCAGCGAACCCAAGACGTCCCCTCTATCCACAAGTCTTTGCTGAGAATGGCAAGCGTCTGTCGAAACCCTATGGCTATCATGACGCCTCCTGTTGCGATTTTCTCCAAGCGTCCCATGCCTTGACTGCCGGTCCTTCCCAGCGAATCAATCCACTCTCAAGCAAAATACATCGATCGCAAAGTTGTGCAGCACGCTCTACTTGATGCGAGACCAAGATTTGAGTAGCAGGCAATGCCATTAACAGGCTTGAAATGTCGTCAATTCCGTTTGGATCCAAGGCCGAAAAGGGCTCGTCGAGTAAGATCAACTCGGGATCCTTCAGTCTGAGCAAGGCGACCGATGCTCTTTTCCGCATGCCGGCAGAATAGGTCCGAATCGGTTCCGTTCGACCATCCAACCCCACCGCTTTGACATGTGCCTTCAGTGAATCAACCGCGGTAGACTTCCCAAAGAGTTTCGCAAATACACGAAGATTGTCAACAATGGACAAGTCTTCATAGAGTCCAGTGTGATGAGAGAGCATCCCAATTCTTCGACGGACAGAGTCTAGATTCTCTCCACCATCAATCGCTTTTCCAAATAGTTCTAAGGAACCCAGTGTAGGAGGCAACAATGTAGAGAAAGTACGCAGCAATGTAGTCTTACCAGAACCATTGGCTCCAATAAGCAACAACTTCTCACCGGCCTCCAAGCGCATATCCACGCGAGCGTAAGCCCACCGTCGTCCAAACCGACGACTCAAATTGCTAGCGTTCACCACGGAAATAACGTCCCTCCAATGGGGAATCTATCCGATTTTAGCCGATTTGTCCAACTGCAGACTTCCCACTATCAAGACGATTTTTAGGACCGTGGTCGACGACCTCTCCACGCAAATACAGCACCAACCATCAGCCACCAGGACCAGGCGTCACCAGAAGATGTAGAACAGAACATCTTGTCATCTTCTTCGACGTCTTCTTCGACAACTTCCGGTTCAGGTGGCGGCGGTTCTGGTACATATTCACGAATCCAAGTGTAATAGGCATCAATGCGCGTGGCTCCCGAAGCACCACCGTCACAAGGTTGACTGCCTTGGACGGAGAATACAAATGAATTCACGCCGGCAAGGGTATACCCATCTTCAGTCCATCTGAGTGCGGCACCTCCTGAGTCCCCTGAACACAAATTCGTATTTGGGTCATAAGCATAGATGAAGGTATCATCCATCGCATTGTATGGTATCGACGTAGTGCGCTTCTTCCCTGAGTCTTCAGCACCATCCTGAGTGATACCCCAACCGACATAGTCCAAATACTCCCCGATCCACAAATCACTGGGAGCCTCTTGATTGAGTGGAATCGGCTCTACTTCAGTAATCCCAGTACTCAATTCCATCAAACCAATATCGCTACTAATGTAGCCTGTACTTCCTGCGTACTCTGGGTGAATCACCCAATCTGCAACCGTATCGTAGTACTCTACTCCTCCATCTTCCGAATAGAGGTTGTGACCGAGCAAAAAATAGATATCCATTCCATATCCAGAGTACTCTTCTACAGCCTCCAAACAATGTGCAGCTGTTGCCACCCACATAGAATCGATCAATGTTCCCGAACAAAATGACATCCCACCATATTGTTCAGAATAAGCCATGATCGCTCCAACTTGTACAAAGTCTAAGGTAATGCTCCCATTGACTATTGGAGGTGGTGCTGGCTCTGCCGCAAAGGCTAATGTGGTGAACAAGGACAACATGATACGATCTCCATCCGTTTAACGTCTACAATTCACCATAACCGTAAAAGAGACATTTCCATTCCCTGACTCATCAGTTGACATGCTTTTAGCAAACAGTATCAGTATAGTTCTGAGTTGTAGGAGCCGTGTACATATCCTGTTTACAATTCCAACAATCATCTAACTCAGACTTTGATCGCATTGGGGAGTGTCAGACCATCTCATCCTAGTAATGTTCGGCCCCTTTTGGTTGGCATATCGAAAAGGGTTAAATAAAAATAGGATTTTTATATAGGAATACACATGCGAATTGCTTCATTACTCCCTAGTACTACGGAACTGGCTTGTGCTTTGGGACTCGAAGGCCAGCTGGTCGGCGTCAGTCACGAATGCGATTTTCCGTCGTCTGTACAAACGTTGCCTCACCTGACCTCGAGCATCATTCCCCACGGACTGTCACAAAGAGAGATTGATGACTTTGTTCGAGATGCCGTCAAACAAGGCCTCTCTCTATACAACGTGGATATTGAACTGCTGCTATCCTTAGAGCCCGATGTCATTCTCACGCAAGGGTTGTGTGATGTGTGCGCTGTGACACCGGACACAATCGAGACATCTCTGCGTGGCGTTCAATGTACGTTGCCGGCCTCCTGCACGGTGGTCACAACCACTGGAACTGGTATCGAAGGTATCTTCAACGATCTTAGGGTCATCGCTAAGGCCACAAACCGAGGTACCGTTGCGGAACAATTGATCAACGAAGCCAAAACAAAACTCCAACGCCTCACCAAACTTTCCACTGGCACTTCGATCCTGGGACTAGAATGGGTGGACCCCTTCTTTTCGGCTGGGCATTGGGTTCCGGAGCAGATTCAGGCCATTGGTGCAAAATCCGCCATTGGATCTCCGATGGATCACTCTCGAACGCTATCGGTTGAAGAAATTGTTGAATCTGACCCTGATATTATCATTGTGCTGTGTTGCGGTTTTGGGCTTGAAGACAACCTGAAGTTTGCAAAAAAACTATACTCGATGGACTCGATCCAATCACTGAGAGCGGTTCAAAATGAACAGGTGTGGGCCATCGATGCAAACTCTTTCTGTTCGAGACCAACGATAAGAGTTGCGGACGGAAGCATTCATATGGCTAACGGACTGCAACATGGTGATATTGAAGGTGTACTACAACGGGTTCAAAAACCAAAGGGATGAGTCTGTATGGACTCTATTCTAGCGAACTGAAAAGACCACTCTTTCGAATCTATTTTGTCTCTCCCTATACAAATAGCTGGTAGTGGGAACCATCCCTTAGAAACTATTTTTCAATTTGTACTTCAGTTTTTCAATAATTGAGACGAACTCCAGTATGACTGGAGGCGAAATATGAATGTACACAAATGGATGGTGACAATCGCACTGGGAACTGGCTGCATCAACGAGTATCAAACTGATGTACACGTCGGACACATTGAATCCGTGGTAGAAGATGTGACTTGGAACAATCTACCATCAGAGTCTATAATTGAATCACAGGTCAATACCTGTGAAAGTTCCATATCATTCATTCAATCAAACCAACACTCTTTTGTATCTACAGACGCACCACTTGAATTCTCTGTTCAAGTTGACCATGCAAAAGAGGATCAATGGGTTGAGTGGACCGATGAGTCAGGACAAATAATTGCCGAAACGGGTCTGATGAAGGATGGTTCTTCACACCTCCGATTTTCCAAAGGTGAAAACTACCCAAGCACTGTACAAGCCACGCTACGAACCCCATCTGGACCTTGCGGTCTAACCATACAGAAAAACATCACCGTATGCAATCAGGTCATCGACAGTCTTGAATCTTCTAGTGATTGGCAATTCCTTGGCGATGCGAACCACGGTGATGATGGATGGGTCGAACTCACGTTGAACGCTCAGGCCAGTCAAGGTGCTGTATTCAATCCCAATGTCCGAATCCCCGATGGCAGCGTATCCATTCGATTCACCGTTCAAACAGGCAACGGTATCAACCATGGTGCTGATGGACTAGCACTGACCATTATCGATATCGATGATCCGTCGACTCTTGAAGCACTGATCGCATCGGCTCCTCCCGGTGGTGGTCTAGGATATGGAATCGGTGGTCCAAACGAATTCTGGGAAGGAAATGCCCTCACCATTGAAGTCGATACTTGGCCCAATGTTGAAGAGCATGAAGACTATGATCCAACGACAGATAGTCACATCGGAATCATGAGGGGTGCCGATCCAAGCAATCACGTGATTTGGAGTTCTGTACCCGACATCGAAGACTTCACCCCGCACGACGTTCAAATCGACATCACCCCAGAATCAATGCGTATCCTATACGATGGAGAAGAGCTGGCACGTCAGCGGAATCCGGCGGCGTTTACTGGTGGATATGTCTTCTTGTCTGGAAGCACCGGTTGGGCAACCAATCATCATCGTGTCAGCGATTTGGAAATACTGCACGACTGTCGATAGAACATCTACTCCAGACCAACTGTCTCTTGTTTGATTGTGTACCCATGATGAGTCTATGCATAAGATAATTTACAAGCACCCTTGGAATACAAGAGATAGATTTGCTACGCTATATAGAGCATTCAATCATTTCTGGAGTTCATTATGAGCCGTATTTCTCATCTATCCTACCTTCTGCCTCTTACAATTTCTTGTAGTGGTTCTGGAAAGATCATCATTCCTGACGATACAGATGCAGAAGACTCTGCTACAGTCGATACCAATACTGACACAGCAGATACAGTGGATACAAGCACAACAGATACAGATCCTGCTGATACGGCTGACACAACAGATACAACGGAACCTGAACCAGAGATTGTTCCCATCACTTGCGATGTGGGATGGGCGTTTACCGCACCGGTCGAGTATGAATTTTTCCGAACTGGCGATACGGTTGACGCGGTGGTTCAAGTAGATGCACTCAATGACTATACAGGATATTCGATACAGTGGGAAAATCGAGGAGGTGAAGTCATCTCTACCAGCACGATCGATTCCGATGGATCATCCACTTATTCGGGGGGAGACTTTTCTTCTGCCAAAGGTCTCAATCGCGTTTATGCGCGACTCGTCACTCCAGATGCGCCATGTGACTCAACCGTTCATCGCAATCTGTCGGTTTGCGATGGATACATCTTAGAAGACTTCACAAGTGAATCAACCAATTGGGTTACGCGAGGGTCTGCCTACTGGGATCCAAATGGTTGGGTTGAGATGACGGGTACTGGTCAAGGACAAAAAGGTGCTGTATACAACAAAGTCGAGTCCATTGCGTCTGGTGTTGCCTCCATTCGATTCACACTCAAAACTGGGAACGGCATGAACGGAGGAGCTGACGGATTTGCGTTCACGGTCATCAACATTGCCAGTGTAACCGACCTCGATACTTGGATTGGGCAAGCTCAGTCAGGTGGAGGTATGGGGTATGGAATCGGCGGTGCCTATGGTGGTTTTACAGGTGATGCCCTGACGGTAGAAATTGATACGTGGAACAACACCTACAACGGAACCAACGAGTTTCATAGCGATCCAACCTCAGTTAGCCACATCGCACTCACTCGAAACGCCGATGCTGGAGATCACATCGTCTATTTCGAGACGCCAAATGTTGAAGACTTCCAGCCACACGACCTTCGCGTTGATATCGTTCCCAGCAATATCACCGTAGACTACGATGGCAATGAAGTCATCAACGAAAATCCGCAAATCAACTTCAAAGGCGGACAAATGTTCTTTTCGGGAAGCACCGGCTGGGCCACCAATAACCACATCTTCGACAACTTGGAGATCTACCACGACTGTCAGTAATCGCCTCAAATTATTAAAACTCTTTCAACACCTGCTTATTTTGGATAAACCGATGCTTCTTGTACTCCTTGCCTGTAATCCTTCGAATGAAAATGACATCGACCCAGGACATACAGACTCCGATAGACCGGGCCTAGACTCCATCACGTATTACCAAGATGTTGCACCAATCTTGGCGAACAATTGCGTTTCCTGTCATCGTGAAGAAGGCTCGGGACCGTTTCCTCTAGACAGCTACGAGATGACTAAGGCAACTGCGAGTATGATTGAAGACAGTATCACAACGCGGCGCATGCCACCGTTTCATGCGAACAATAGTGGGGAGTGCGGAAACTTTGAACACAGCTTATGGCTAACGGATGATGAAATCACTACGATTGCCAACTGGGTAGCCTCTGACACACCAGAAGGTGACGTTGCCACCATTGAATACCCCTCTTTTGAAGAACCAGAGTTTGCCACCACTCACTCGGTGACTTTTGAACCCTATGAAGCCGATTTTGCAACGGCGGCAGACGACTATCGCTGCTTCATTGTGGACCCTCAGATTGTCTCCGAAAGTTTTCTCACTGGGTTTGAAGTCCTACCGTCCAATCGTGAGATCGCACACCATATGATTTTGTACGCACCGACATCGGAATCTGCTCTCAATCAAGCTCATCAGTTGGACGAAGCAGACCCAGGTCCTGGATACAGCTGCTATGGTGATCCAAAAGTAGACAACAGAATGATTGCACCTTGGGCACCAGGTAGTGATCAATGGTACTACCCAGATGGAACAGGGGTTCGAATGGAGGAAGGGCAAATCCTCATTTTGCAAATGCACTACAGCAATGCCAGTGAGAACACTCTGGATTCAACCACCGTCAACCTAAATGTACAAGAAACCGTCAACCAAGAACTCTACACCTCGTTCTTTGTCCATAGTAATATCTCGATTCCGGGTGGACAATCTGAACATACTGAAAACTTAAGGCGCAAAGTGAAAGTGTTCAGTGGGTACGATGGACCATTGGAACTGCGTGCGATGGGACCACACATGCACAAACTGGGGATAGCCTCTAGCGCCATCTTAACTAAGGAGGACGGCACAGAATCTTGTCTGATGGATGTTCCGTACTATGACTTCAATTGGCAGCGCGTTTACACCTACTCGGATCCCGTTTTGATGCAACCCGACGACATGTTTGAATTGAATTGTGTGTTTGATTCCACAGATCAAACAAGTACAACCCATTGGGGTGACGGTACGGGTGATGAGATGTGTTTGATGACTGTATTTGCGAGTGTGCCTCAATGATTGCACTCGGACTATTTACCCTCTCGACCTCTGTAGTCCACGCAGACACTTTTGTCGGTCTGTCTGGAGTCTTCGTACCCACCACATCCTATGAACAAATTATGACTGAACGAAATGCATCGGTCGAACAATCATTAGAGGCTAGCAACTTTATCGTACGAACGGTTGCTGCATCTTCATTGTCCAAACAACCGACAATGTGTTCGCGGTATCAATTTCAACATACCGAAACCATCCTCTATGTTCAGTGTGATGACCACCCAAATATACCTGTCTACTTAGACGGTCATCCCACGCAATACCCAAAGAAAGATGGCACATCTATTGATGTTGTCGCCAAAGTGAAAGACAACACCATCACACAAGTATTTCCATTTCCAAAGCGGTACTGCGCCTCGGAACAGTGAGGAGGAGGAGAGTGATACGGGGAATGTCATTACCATCACCAGCTTGATATGAAATAAAGAGATCAAGCATGTTTCCATTTAATCCTTCAAACTGGCCGACAGAGGAACCCTCAGAAAGGCCCTGATATTGACCATGCTGATCTCCGTCAATCTTTGCGATTATAAATTGTTGGCCGCGCATGATTTTAAAATCATCTATGATGATGAAAAGAAAAAAATAAATGTTTTCTTAAATGAAGAATTAATATTTAATAATATAACTTTTATAACTGATGGATGTGGCAGACCCCACATAAAATTTGGAATTTACAGACCTGGCAACAAATATGAAAAAAATCATACATCTATAGTTGATTTTGATGAAATGAAAGTTAAGAAACTTAATCCATAGTTCAAACACTTGAGGAGATGATTTTGGACACACTTAACCTACTCAAAGGTTAAGTGGTTTTCTTGAGTCTGATGACCAAGTTCACATCTTCATCTGAGAAAC
>CALDQI010000871.1:0-1750 GCA_937911635.1 uncultured Pseudomonadota bacterium
AAGTGGTTGCAGGTCGTTTGGGGCGTTGTTTACTTGAACTCGGCGGAAACAATGCAATCATCGTAGACCAAACTGCAGATCTTGACTTGGCGCTCCGCGGTGTGGCTTTTGGTGCTGTTGGGACAGCGGGACAGCGGTGTACAACGACGCGTCGATTGTTCTTGCATACATCGATAGCCTCCGAGTTTACCAGTCGATTGGTGGCGGCGTATGAGAAATTTCCGATTGGAGATGCCTTGGATAGTGGTGTCCTAGTGGGACCACTCATTGATCAAGACGCAGTTGATCAGTTCCTGGGTGCAGTGGAGACTGCAAAATCTCAGGGTGGAGAGGTCTTGGTTGGTGGTGAATCTGTCGACAGAGATGGCTTCTTTGTCAAACCAACACTGATAAAAGCAGACTTGTCGATGCCGATCACCAAACATGAAACCTTTGCACCAATCTTGTACATCTTCGAGTATGAAAATCTGAACGATGCCATCGCTGCAAATAACGATGTTCCTCAAGGATTGTCTTCCGCAATATTCTCTGATTCCTTCAGAAGTGTAGAGCGATTCCTCTCTCCGGCAGGTTCAGACTGTGGAATTGCAAATGTCAATATTGGAACCTCTGGAGCCGAGATTGGCGGTGCCTTTGGTGGAGAAAAGGAAACGGGTGGAGGACGTGAAGCCGGATCCGATTCTTGGAAAGCCTACATGCGACGTCAAACTTGTACACTCAATTGGTCGACCGATCTTCCTCTTGCTCAGGGTGTGACCTTCGACATTTGATACAGTACTGTCCTTGTACTCGGGAGACAATCTACATGCCAAAGTCCAAAAGTAAGCGAAAGAAGGTACCACCAAGAAATCACGTAGTCGATTATTTCGTTACGATGTGTGTGGTGTTTTTGGTCGTGGTAATTCTTGGGTTTTGGTATGTTGAGGACATTCGGGTGGGAATGTCTGTCATTGCCGAACGATTTATGCAGGCATTTTTTCCGGAAGCTTTACCGTAGATTCATGAATACGAACCTGTATTTATTTGGAGGTATTTTGCCTTAAGGCACTATAAAAGACCTCTTTGCTGTTGCAGTTATCCCTAAATTTTAGTACATTGAGAAGGTAACACACAAACGACGGAGACGTTATGAACGCAAAAATTTGGTCTATGGCCGCCATATTGGCTATGGGAACGGCTTGTTCGGATGCCGAAAAGCCGGAAGAAACCATTGAGCCCACATCTGAGTCCACATCTGAGCCTTCAGAACCTGCTGGAGAGCCCTCAGAACCAGCTTCTGAGCCTTCTTATGCTTACATCACTCAGAGTTTCAGTGGGTCTGCCACGGTAGTTCCTGGAACTTCTTATGAGGGAACCGAAAGCTTCGCTATCGGTGTTAACGATACAGCAGGAACTGGGAACGTACAATCAGAGATTGTTTGGACGATCATTGGTGCATCCGCTGAATCACCAGCAGACTGCGCGGATTGCCTATTCGCATTTGATTTGAACCTAACGTATGATGCAGCCGCTTCAACCGACCCGAATGGTGAAGGTGCAGATGATGCGTTCTCTTATGCAGTTGGTACCAGCTCATATGGAGAAAACACTGTGTTCTACAAAGGGGACGGCGATTGGGGACCTTGGTTGGTTGATGGTCAATCTGAAGCAGACCTTGAAGGCACTGATCATGCACAATCAGTTTCTTTCGATGGAACAAACTTCTCGTACTCTGATGGTGTTGTAGATTTCTACTACTACTACTAAGTTC
>CALDQI010000872.1:0-6675 GCA_937911635.1 uncultured Pseudomonadota bacterium
GTAGTCAATACAAACCCACTACAATCGTATCGCATGGGGTTTCCATTGACACTCAAATCCGTTTGCCCCCTTAGACTGAGGGCAATCTCAGAAATACGCCGGCCAACTTCGCCACTTGACTCCTCTTCAGGCTGCCCCTCTTGAACCTGTTGAACACTTAGCGGGCCTCCCTTTTCAAAAGCACGAATTTTTCCAGGCATCGGAATGCCAAGATGTGCACAGCCCATCAAAAACCACAACATGCAAATCTCCCGAATACGACCAGAACATACTTGAACATAACATGAAAGAGTAGCAAAATCCGATAAAATCGGCTACAAAGGAGGTACACACATTAATAGGTGACTTATGGGAAAGCGTTCAAAAAGACAAAACAAAGACCCCTTAGAATTGAAAAACATGGCAAAAACGCTGGAGTCTTTTGGACTGAAGAAACATCAGTCTGATCTAAAGAAATCCTCGGGTCCCGTAGAGGCATCTTCCGTTCGACAGCATGGGGACACCAAAATGGCTGCTGTACTGGCAGAGGCTTTGGCCGCTTCAGATCGAGTCGAGAGAGCCACCCATCCATTTCACACCTATCCAGCTCGTATGCATCCCGATTCTGCCAAACTGATCTTACCTCATACTACAGGTGCTGTACACGATCCGTTTTGTGGTGGCGGTACCGTTCTCATTGAGGCAAAATTGGCCGGTCGAAAAGCTTTTGGGTCAGACATATCTCCCATCGCTCATTTGGTCGCACAAGCAAGATTGGCACATCCAGACTTAGCAGGACCGATGAGAGCAGCCTCTAGACGGATTGCAGACAAAGCCAAATTAAGGATAGACGTAGAAGTACCAGAAGCCTGCCAGAACTGGTATCAGCCACATGTTGCACAAGAAATGGGACGATTGCGGGATGGCATCAAAGAACAAGACCCCAGCATCCAACCCCTACTCAATGCAGTCCTATCTTCCATCGTCGTCAAAGCATCCTACCGTAAGTCTGATACGTCGAATAAAATGGAAAAGCACCATCGTCGCCCTCAAAGCACCGCCATCTTGTTCCACAAGAAGGCTCGAGAATTTGCAAGGATGTTGGAAACGATGCCTGCGGAACCCAGTGCAACCCTCATTCATGGGGACGCCCGTTCTGTAGTTCCCGGTCAAAAAGTTGGATTGGTACTGACATCCCCCCCTTACCCAGGTGTGTATGACTATTTGCCGATGCATCAACTTCGATACGCTTGGCTAGGATTGGAACCAGAAGAATCCCTCATTCGTGAGATCGGTGCACGAAGAAATTTCCGTTCAAAAGGACGAACGGATGCCTTAAAAATGTGGATGGAAGACACTGAACGCTGGATCAAAATGCAAGCGAGTATTCTTGAACCTGGGGGCGCGATGATCATCGTCGTTGGAGATGGTTTGGTTGCTGGAAAACTGGTTGATGCACTGTACCCCACAACAGAAGCAATGAAAGCCGCAGGGCTAGAGATCTTTGCCAGAGCAAGTGCAGACAGACCAGACCATGCTAGGAATGCAATTCGCATCGAACACATGGTTATGGGGATTAAACCTCAATAATCTGTGCTAGAATGAAGTATGAACACGGAGGACTCTGATGAAGGTGACCGCAATCTCAGCACTACACCAGGCAATGGGTAAGGTACATATGAACGTTGCACTAGACCAAGTTCACCACAATCGCAACGGTACAGCTCAAGCGGCTGCTCACCCGACCACAACCAGGATTGAACTTGGACCAACCGCGGCTGCGAGACTCATTAAATCAGACCATCTAGATGGGTACGCCATTCTAACGCCATCGTCTTCCACTTCTATTGCCGCACAAAGTAGCAACATTAACTTATTGAGTGAGCCGGATGCTGTAGCCCAAGAAATGAGTAGCAACTTACGTCCATCGATGTCTCAATCTGGTGAAGCGCTCTTGGATATTACCATGCCGGACAATCCACTCGCTGCGTCGACCCATATGATTGAAACACAAGAACAAGCCACCATTCCATTGGCGCTTAGAGATCTACAAGAGCAACTCGTCGCCTTCTACGAAGGTCCAAATGACATGGTGCAACTCGAGACAGAATATACGAAATCTGAGGAACCCTTTCCAGTTCCGTTGTCAAAGCGAAATGAGCCGTTGTCCGAAGTTGCGATCCCAATGAAAAATGCAGACTTTCTATTTACACCAAATCGTAGCCAAGAACGACCACTCGCCATTCCACCTGGTGATGTCCCCCATACTGAAATACCCATTCGCGTCTCGGAGTTGAAACCCAAGGCAGATGAATTGGGAAATATCTCTATTGACGCCAACAATCAGACATTCGAACAGTTACAAGAACTTCGTACACCAGAGTTGCCTCCTGAACCCTCATTTGAGAATCAACAGGAAAAATTACAAGCGACAAGTTTTGATGTTATCGACCCAGAACTCCGTGAACAGTCTGAAGGCTTGAAGCATCCTGCAGACGAGAAATCCAGCACAAACGTATCGCAATCAATCGAGGCATTGGTTGAGCAGTTCAATCTAAATTTCAATTGATGTTCACTGCAAAATCCACGCGATTCAACTCAAGTGAACGTTTGTTGATTGTGGGAGTCCTCTGTGCACTTCAATCTTGTACCCAGCCCCCCATTGGTCTTTCCGAATCTTTGGCTCTAATTGCAAACGTCAAACAAACCCCTTCTCTTGCGGAAAAGATCTGTCCGACCTTATCAACAGTAGAGTTACAAAATCAATGTTGGTCGACCACTCCTGTACCCACTGATATGATACTCGCTAATGAACGCTGCAAACACCTGATGAATGAACCGCGTTCCGAATGCTATTTCAACATGGCGGAGACCTACAATAATGTTGAGTTTTGTGAACGTGCAGGACCCTTTGAATGGGATTGTAGAACCCATATCCTGCAGCAAAACTGCGGCCAATTAAACAGTGCCAAATCGCTTGTCCGGTACGCTACAGAGCTTCAACTAAACGTTCATGACCTCAGTATTGCGGGCCTTCTTCATCGATGTTTGTTCTTCGGAAAGCCACAGTTCAATATCAAACTCTGCGAGAGACTTCCACACACTGAGGCCTGTAGAAAATGGGTACGGTCTTTGTACACAGAAAAGGTTGTACAATCGTTGAACTGCACAGAACGCACTTCAGGCTTCAAAACATTTGAAGATGAAGATTTGGAGAGATTACTGGCAGAAGCGCTACAAACTCACTGCCCTTCCCAAGAGTGACGAAAGCGCTGGATTCTATCTCGGGTCGTTTGAAAGATATCAGGTCTTATCGGATGGGGATCTCGTTGAAAATCTTGATGAATCAACGATTCAACGTGCTGTAAATTCTCCGTGGCGAAATAGAGGGTTCCCCTACTTGGAATAGAAAACTGAACGGATTGACGTGCATTGTAGAGTGCTTCAAATTCATCCAAACAGAGCAACAAAGAGCTGGTTAACACCTCAGGGTGACACACTCTCCAAATCGTTGAATACACCTCGTCGACCTCTACCTGAGAGAGCAGTCCGCGAATATTTTGGACTGCTTGATGCTTGGCAAGTTTCAGACCACCATCCTTCCGCATCACCTGTAGTGGGGTCAAGAACTGCATTCGTCCATTGCAATGTTCAACCAACGCCACCTCTAGGTATGCCCCCAAAAATGGTTGTACCCAAGGATGAGACAATGCCTTATTGTGCTCAACGGGCAAAATCCTAGGATACACGACTCCCACATTGGTGTTTGAGAGGGGCGTGAGACGCAGCAAAAAGTCTTCAATAGAATCTTCAGTCAAAGTCGGCTCTGCAAGAATCGCTCTGTGCAGATTGTCCAAAGAGATAAAAACAGACTGATCAGAATTCAAGATCTGAATGACAGCTGGTTCAATGGGGATACAAGATACGTCCCGATTGTGTAACTCTTGAAGAATCCGTTGTTGTAACACTGTTATATTGATACTCTTCTCCACATGTTGTAAATATTGGAGTTCGGTGATGAAAGCCACACACACTGGTACAATTTCTAATCGATTGCAAAAGAGGCTGCACCAAAAACTGCAGTCTATGTCGCGAGAAGAAACCTTCTCTTATCTTGCCGATACTGTCTATTTGGAAAGAAAACGAATTCAAGAAGAGGACGGTTCAGAATATGAAGTACTACTGGATTCTGCCGCTCGATCACTGAAAGGCTCCAAAGAGTCCATGCATGCTGCTCTCGTCAACCTTACCAATGCCTATGTTGAAGAGATTCACACGCATTTTTCCAATCGGACGTATGATCTTGCATCCAAAGTACTACCCAGCGCCCTCACAAGACTGCTGACAGCCTCTCACCCTTTTCAGTTACTCTCAAGCGACTTTGATCCCGCTTCCAGAATGATCGTTCAAGGACCTGTTGAAGACCTAAGGAACTTATCCAAAGAACATACATTGGTATTTACACCCACTCACGTATCCAATCTAGACTCTCCGTTGATTGGGTATGCTTTACAATCTGTTGGGTTGCCACCAGTACTCTATGGTGCCGGACTCAATCTGTTCTCAAATCCATTGATGGCATTTTTTTTAAGTCGACTTGGTGCCTATACAGTGGATCGACGCAAAAAGAATCGGCTGTATAAAGATGTCTTGAAAGCATATTCAACAGCCATTCTAGAAGAGGGACACCATTCGCTCTTTTATCCAGGAGGGACGCGCTCTAGAGATGGAAGCATTGAATCCGAAGTGAAAAAGGGATTGCTGGGAACAGCCATCCAAGCGTGGCAAAACAATGTTCAATCTGGTTCTGGGAAAGAGATTCTAATCGTCCCCTGTACGATCACATCATCCTTAGTCCTAGAGGCCGAAACCCTAGTTGATGATGCACTCGCAGACTCTGGTAAGTCTCGATACATCATCTCAGATGACGAGTTTTCGGAGCGGCGTACAATGGCAAACTTTACCCGAAAAGTACTCAATCTGGATGCAAGCATATACATCCGGTTCTCCACTCCGTTGGACTGTATGGGGAATGAGGTCAATGGAGAAGGAAAGTCACTTGATCCATTGGGGACAGTGATTGATCGAAAGGGATACATCTGCAATCAAAAAGGCTCCGTTATTGAAGACCAACAAAGGGATACCATCTATACGCAACGACTTGCTGCAAAACTGGTGGATTCCTTTCAAAAGGATTCTGTCGTACTGCCAACACATTTGGTGGCACGTGCTGCTTGGTTTGCCCTTACAGAGAAACATCCTCACCTGGCTCCGTTTCAAATCGCCCTGTTGGCGAAACAAGAACGAACACTGGACACCTCTGTGCTGTTGAAAAAGATTCAGTGTCTGACCTCTCAAGTTCACCAACTCGATGTCCCTCATTCACTACCAGCATCATTGGAAGTACTCTTAGAGTCTGCTTACCAACGCTTCTCACTATTCCACAATGAACGTGCATTACTACAACAAGGACAGAAGGTCGCAATCAATGCCAAGTTGGCCTATTATTACGGCAACCGATTGGCGCACTTGCCCTTGGAAAACATCGGGAGTACACAATGAATATCGCCATCTTAGGTGAGAGTCCATGGGCGCAAGCCATTGCAACACTCGTCGCTGAAGCGGGTCATCAACCCAAAATAGGCAAAAACCCAAACACCAATTTTTCAATCAGAGGATTCTCTGGCTCTACACAGTGGCGACATCTAACCAAAGAGAGTGACCTCGTTGTCTTTACGACAGAAACAAACGCCCTCCTCCACGATTTGAAGAAGGCAGAATTGGGTCCACACAACCAAGTATTGGTCAACTCAGGAATGGATCCGATAAGTTTCCAATGGTCTAGAGAAATCGTGATGCAGAACACTCCTGTACTGCGGGTTGGTACCATCGGTGGTGCACGGTTGACCGAAGAAGTTCTCAATCGGACACCCACTTCACTGGTCATTGCGTCAGACTACAATTCTGTTACGACTCTAGGACACCAAGCATTGCATTCCGATATCTGTCGGGTCTACTTTAGCGACGATAGTATCGGTATCGACTTGGTTGGACTGTTCGTTCAAATGATTCAGTTGGCAATGGGTATCAGTGATGGTTTACAATGTGGACACGGAACCAGAGGTGCAATCGTTTCACGGGGTCTGATTGAAGGGGCACGATTGGGCAACTCCTTAGGTGCTGACGAACACAGTTTCCTTGGCATCTCAGGAATTGGAAACATTATTGCGACGTTTCAGCAAAGTGCCTTTTACAGTCATGGAATGAACACCATCAACAATGGTACGATGCCTCCGGAGGCACTCCAACTACTGACCATACTGATTCAGTTGAACACCCCTCCTAGAACGGAACTACCGCTGACGCAAGCCATGCTAGCTTTGGGTAGGGGCCAGTTGACACCCAGCCTACTCATTGACAAGCTAATGCGAAGGGAAGCAACAGAGGAATAAGCCTCTTGAAGAATAGGCCTGTTGCATAGGGAATAGTTGCATAGGGAATAATCAATGCAAAAGATATCAATGCTCCGACGTCGATTGAGGAGTGTGTAAACCCATCAACATTTCAACGATTACTTGATTCACAGTACAATTCCGTTCTTTGGCTTCCTTCGCAATGATTCTTGCTAGTTCCAGTGGCAACATCACTGAGGTTCTCGCGCGATTTCCATAGAGGGACATGCCAGCCGTATTCTGT
>CALDQI010000873.1:0-10210 GCA_937911635.1 uncultured Pseudomonadota bacterium
CCATGACCACGCTCGTGCATTTTGGCAAGTCGAACACACGCTTGAGTGTATCCCTGCTGACAGCCTTTGGAAAAACGTGAATGGGCTTCCAAATAGTCTTGTTCGACACCCCACCCATTGTAAAACAAGTCGCCTTCGATGAAACATCCATATTGGTCTTTTGCTTTACAGGCCTCTTTAAACAAGGCTTGAGCTTTGGCGTAATTTTGCTTTGTTCCTACACCAGCCATATGAAGCTCTCCCAGATGTGCGCAGGCAGGAGCATATTGCTTCTTTTTACATCCCCACTCCAAATCTGTCACCGCCTGTCTTCCATTGGATGCCTTTTGAGAAGGATGACCATTGACATACCCTTTTGCCCATCCCGAAACAACACATGCAAGAGCATCAGACTTACAACGTTTACCCAAGAAATCTCCGGCCAACTGTAAATCACTTAAACCTCGTTCATCGGTCCATTTTTTATAATGGCACGCCTGATAGTATTTCAATTCACACGCTTTTTCATAAGAACTGGTGCGTTCATCACCCATCAAGATATTTCCCGGTGTGTTGAAATCACGACGAAATAACTTCACCGCATAGATTCGACCCTCTGAAGAATCTGGCCAAGCCGCAAACGCCTGCTGACCGAAGAATAAAAATGTCCAAATCAATGCCAACATTGTGATGCTCCTTTGAGTCCGTCGAAGGATGATGCAAACTCTACTGTTTCACAACAATACAACTCGACACCCAATTCAAAATTCTGTTGAATGTTTATAGTCCAATTCTGTGAACAATTCAAAGACTGTAATTATTCTCTTTATTTCGGATGCATTATTCAAGTGTTAACTGAAAATGCACCTATGCCGAACATATTACTGACGGATTGTTCTAGGAACACTCTTCGAAACGGTTGGAATGTCAGTCAAGACTTGGTACATTAGTGACAATCCCCCCCTCCGATTTATTTTATCAATATCGTCTCTACATCATCGTCTCTATATTGCTCTTTGTAATGTTCGAACCACCCTCTGTCCCATAATGCTATGTTCCTTACTCTACTGATTTCTACATTGATCGCTTGTGAAACGGCCCCAAAAGCAAACCCAGCTGTCACACCACCAAATCTGGACACACCTCCTATTCAAGAGTTGAGTTCACCGCCCCCTGAAACGCCACCCGTTGATGCTCAATGGGACCCAAAAGAATTCTCCGGTCCGAGTTTTATGAGTGACGCACTAAAAAACGCCCTGTACAAACAAGATTGGAACAATGCGTTCCCGCTCGTGACCAGTAGCTCTCCAGAAGCGAACATATTGTCTACATGGATAGCCATTCAGTCGAATCAAGAGAAGGGAGTCATTCACAACTATGATGTAATTGCACAATACGACCACATACCTGAAGCCCATCGTGCCTTCATGTTGGGAGCTCTTCAGCTATCAAACGATAAACTATCTGCCGCGCAAAGACAGTTTGCTTTGATTTCAACAGAAAGCCCTCTCAAGGTACAATCTCAATGGTTAGAAGCGGAGTATTTATTGAGTCAATCAGACGCCTCTGAACCAATTGTGCAAAAAACAGTCGAGTCCCTGCAAACACTGGCCAGTCTCCAACACCCATTTTCACATGGTGACGATGTGCTCGCAGCGTTAATTGCCAGATCGGAAGGGTCTAACAACCTGTATCCACTGTATCGAGAACTTTGGGCATCATACCCGTACTCTACACAGACAAAGAAGATCTTGACCAAACTCGGCGCACTGGAAAAGCAACAGAGCAAATTTAAAGCAACGGCTGAAGATTGGAGTAAGCGCGCGACACAGCAAATGCTCGCGTGGCAATGGAAAACACTGATCGCAGAACTCGCCCCAATCATTCCAACATTAACCTTAGACACATCGGAGGCCTGTGCCGTTCGATATGCCTATGGTCGATCACACTTCAAAATAAATTCCGTTACCAAAGCCAGCCAGCTTTTGCCCAAGGTTGGAAATGAATGCAAAGGATTGAACGAGGATGTCGGTGCCAAAGCGTGGTACTTGATTGGTAAATCGTATGAACGAAAGAAAATGTGGGGGGAAGCCGCCAAAGCCTATCAAAAGATTCCCGAGATGTATCCGAGTCACTCTATGGCGGACGATGGATATGCCCTTGCTGGAATTGGGCATCAGGAGGCCGGGGATCTAGAGAGTGCACTTTCCTTATGGGAACAACAAGTCAAAACCTTCCCCGAAGGCGATTTGGTTGGAGAAGGATACTGGCGACTGGCCTGGACTTCCTTTCTGCAGGGAAACACCAGTACAGCCATCGAATGGGCCCAAGAGGCTCAGCAAGTCGTTCCAGAAAGCGGACACCCCTATCAATACTTTGCCTTCCCTTACTGGGAAGCCAGATGGAAGGTCTATCCTTCAAACAGTGAACACGGTGTGCAAAACAGTGATCCAAATCAAGTCACTGAAGGTATCGAGTCATGGAAGGAAATGGTCGCTGAACATCCTTCTGATTTCTATGCGCTACTCGCTGCAGGCCACCTGTGGGAATTGTCTGAAAACTGGATGGCAGACACCAGTTCTATCGATTGGCAGAAACTCAATCCAAGCCCCACGTGGACGCTCCCTGTCGAACTCGCCCAATCTCAAGTTCTTACTGAAACGGCACAACTGAACCAACTGGGGATGTTTGACGAAGCACAAACGACCTTTGCGTCATTGAAAAGTACCTCCATCACCACATTCGCCATGAACGCTCGGCTTGTTGGAGAAGAAAACTGGAGTATCGGACACGATTTACTGCACAAATACATCCAAAAGCATCCGCCCCATACTTGGACGGAAAATCAAGCCGAGATTTGGTACCAGGCATACCCAAACCAATATTGGGATTTGTTGCAAGCACACGCCACCAATCATCCAAATGATTATCCCTATGACGTACGTATTTTTCATGCCCTCGTGCGAGAAGAATCTAGTTTCAACAAAGATATCGTCTCATGGGCCGGAGCCAAGGGTTTGTCTCAGTTGATGCCGGCGACTGCTAAGCGAGTCGCTGGATGGGTTGGGCTCAGCGTCAATAGCACTACAATATTTGACCCCAGCACCAACTTGCGCATCGGATCCAAATACCTCGGCTACTTGCATGGATATTTTAACGGAAACCCCTATCTGGCTGTCGCTGCATACAACGCAGGTGAAGGAAACGTGGGAAAATGGCTCAAGTCGAAAGGAAATTTACCGACCGATATGTTTGTGGAGTCCATCCCGTTTCGTGAAACCAGACACTATGTAAAAAGAGTCTTGGGAACCTATCAAGCCTATCATTTATTGTACGATCAAAAGGAAGACACCCCCATCTTTTCTGACTTACACTCCTTCAATCACGTGGCAAAACCATGACCATTCTGTGCTGGCTCAACCTTGCATTCGCTTCACCACACCTCCCAGCGGAGGTTGCAGAATGGGGGGATTGGGTTCGGCAACATCATCCCGAAGGTGCATGTGTTGATCAGAAGGCGTCCAATTGTTTATGGTTGGGTAACCTAAGGTTGTTTCTTCAAGACGATGAGGGTCGTTTTATTCTTCAAGGTAGTTTGGATGCTCCTGGGTGGATCCCCCTGCCTGGCAGTACTGAGTTCTGGCCCGTCAATGTGCGATTACAGGGGCGTCATATCCCCGTCTTAGAAAGAGATGGTAAACCACATATCTATGCATCGACTGGAAACTTCGATATCGAAGGGACAATCGTATGGAATACCCTTCCCAATGAACTTCCCATACCGTCATCAACTGGGGTCGTTCAAGCACAGGTTGACAATGTCCCTATGGTCGTGCAATTGGATGAAAAAGGACAACTTCTCTTAGAACAAGAAGATCCGTCTGACATCAATCCACCCATTTTAACCGTGAGTCGGTTGTGGTCCGATGGCCCTACGCCGACACTTACCACTCACTTTTCTGTACAAAATGCTTCTCAGGCACAAGTCGTTGACTTAGGAAGCGCATCAATCGACCAAGGAACACTCATCGAAGCTGGTGGTGGCATAAGTCACTGGATGGATGATCAGAATCACATATTTGTCTATGCGCCTGCAGGCGTCCATGAATTTCAATATGTTCACGCTCTCGAACCTCAAATATTGAACATCCCAATCCCAGAACCGCCTTTGAATTGGCCAAGTATGGAACACTGGGCCATAGAAAGCCACATTGCTCAGAGACAGATCAATGTCACAGGATTACGCCCTATTGCAACAACACAAAGTCTAACACCACCATCGTGGCACAATCATCCAACGTATACTAAGGAACCCAGTGCCGTCGTTGAGTTTGACGTATTACTAAGAGGAAATCCGTCACCACCTCCGAATGATCTAACACAATACCGACAAATCTGGCCGAAACTGAATGGAATGGGTTTCTGGATTCAAGATGAAATCACAGGAACGATGACTCAAGGCTGGACGCTGACACCACCTCCTGAACTCACTATCCAATCGGTTGAACAATCTAATTTTGCGCAAAGCATCGTAGAACAAAATCATTCAGAAAACGAGCAGAGTACTGTTGAAATACCCATCCGGACGCAAGATGTAGACATCACCATTATTTCAGATACGTCAAACAGTACGTTACCACACGGTCAATGGAATACAGAATTCTCGAGCACTCAATTTGTTCTTTGGGTACCCAATAGCTGGATGATTCTGTACTGGGACGGAATCATCTGGAAAAATTTCGTAGGAGCATTGTGTAATATCGCGTTGGCACTGGTCTTTGCCTTGCGTTACCGATCCACATCTTCACGCCACACTCCGATTGTACTGGGGGTGGCTCTTGGAGGTCTAATTGCGCCATTTAGCACCTTCGCTTGGCAATGTTTACACTGGCTGTGTGTATACACGAAGAAATATCACTGGCTATTTATTCTCAGTGTCTGCTGGGGAGTCTTTGCTCTACACGAATCGCAAACCTTGCCCATTAAAAATACACAGCAGCAAATGTACGACCCATTCATGACTGAATTCGCTGAAGAAAACTACATGCATCGAAGCGAACAGGTCATGAAAAAGGACCGAAGTTTCTACACTCAAAACAACACTCAAATGATTCAAATGGGGATTGGACTTCCGACTTGGACTGGACAACCCATTACAAAGTCTTGGGTGTCGGGTCAATCTGCGACCAAAGACATGACCCTGTGGAGTCTGAAGTCCAAACACAAACGATGGATAGCCATGTTGGCCGGTCTATTAATAGTCGGGATGGGATGGTTGCGAACCAACAGACAATCGAGCGGAAAATCTGCTCTATTATTGATCGGTTTGCTGCCGGCACTCTGGCTCCCTCAAGAGGCTATCGCACAAGAGCCTTTCAGTACAACAATACAAACATCGAGTGACCTGCCTCCAGCAAACGTCGAACAAGTGCTCCTTGAACATCTATTCCCAGATGACTGCCAAACAGAGTGTGTCAATATTGCCCTCTCCAGGTTGTCTATTGAGGAGGAAACACAACGACTGAAGATTTGGATGGAAGTTCATGCGGTCGAAGATGCGATTCTCACATTACCAGGACCCATCAACCAGTGGCCCATTGACTCTGTTGTATGGGAGGGCACTCCCACGCACGAACTTCGAAAGTCCAGCGAAGGATATCTCGAAGTTCGGATTCCACAAGGAATCTGGTCCATTGACATTACCGGACCCTTAACTGATGGGGTGCAACTCCACTGGCCTGTCTTACCCCATCGAATGGATACCAAAACGGGGAATTGGATTGTCCAAGGAATACTCGAAAATGGTCAAATCGAGGAGCGGATCGGCCTGACTCAATCTACATCTTCTCCCACCAAGCTCAATCACACAGGACTAATACAGTGGACCAAAGAGGTACATCTAGACACCCAATGGACCATCCTCAATACACTGACGAGAGAGTCCAAAGACTCCAACATCGCCTTGAGTATTCCGCTTCGCCTCCCTGCAAATGTTCAGTTGTTATCCAGCAATGCAGTGTCGACTGAAGATGGATGGAGAGTATCTTTTCCAAAAGGAGAAACCTCTGTTTCATGGACCACGGTCCATGTAATTGAAGACCAACTCACCCTCGAACACACCACACTGGACAATGTCCCAACCGCTTTGACATGGCGTATTGAATGTGGAACCACTCTCCACTGTGACTTTGAAGGACCGCCACCAACCAACCACATTGCTCCTTCAGGGAAATGGATTCCTACATGGCACCCATATCCTGGAGAAACGTTAAAGATTCAAGCCACTCCCCTCATCTCCAAACCAGGTGAGACAACCCAAGTTCAATCGCTTCACTTACATCACACACTGGAAACGGAACGCATTCAGGCTACAGCCACTTTTGAACTGGAAAGTAGTGCCAGTCAGCCGGTAGAATTCACCTTGCCTGAAGGTGCTACCATCACAGCCGTCAAAATGAATGGCGTACCCTATCCTTATCAGCCCAACCAAGCACTCAAACTATTGACCAATATCGGTATAGACAGAGTGGAACTCTCTTGGAGAATCTCGAATGACGGTTGGACACATCAACTTCCATCGCCCAATATAAGCCTGCCCATCTCCAATCCCACTATCGAGTTGGACCATCACGATGATATGGTGATTCTGTGGGGCTCTAATGTATGGCACCACAACGCTCCGCCCTTATGGAGCACTCTACTCTTACTGGGATTGATGGCTCTTGGATTGGCGCGCCACCCAAACTCTAGACGAAGTTTCAGCATATGGATCGTCACCTTACTGGGAATCGCCCACACCGGTTTAACTATCGGTGCTATGCTGCTTCCCTTGATCATAATCAATCAACTCAGCACTCGTTCGCGTAAGACAATGTTGTTGGAATTGGGTGTCGTTATGCTCTTATTTTTGTCTACCTTATCTTTGCTGATGAACCCTACCGTATCGATTTGGTTATGGGGACGTTCAAGCTTAGAATGGTATACAGACCTAGTGACCAGTATTCCGACGCTTGAAGTGATTGCTGTACCGACCCACTGGGTTCAAATCCTGTGGTTTGGGTGGTTGCTATGGATATTAATAGACCTATTGCCTCCTCTATTCACAGATCTGATTCAGCGTACACAAAGGATCCTGAACTCGGCTTCAGCCACCCCCACCAATCCTGGCCTAGAAAACTCCGAATCAACTGAATGAGTTTACTTATCCTTCTTGTACGGAGGAGTGATGTTCAGTTTTTTATCTCGAGCTTCTTCTGCTCGGCGACGGGTATGAGAGCGAGATGGGTCTAGCGCCATCGATAGAGCAAAGGCTTCGTAGGCCATAGACCACTCTTCAGAAGCCATTCGCTCCTGACCCTCCAGATCCAATTTCTCAGCTAGAGGAGCACTGATATCTATCAATCCATCCACATTGTGATCCCACTTCCGGGCAAGAAGCAGCCAGTTGTGTTTTCCCTGCTCATCGGACTCGGCTTTGGCCTTCTCTAAGAAACATGCCGCAACGGCTTCCTTGTGCTCTTCGATGTGCGATCTCTTCCACCGTCGATTTCGATACACGTGACGTGTTGCTGTCTTCCACTCCGTCCAAGATTGAAAGCAATCTCCTGTTTGAGCGGTCTCCAAAGATTGTTTGCGTAAAGACTTCGCTGTATCCATTGCCTGATCATCAATCTGAATGTTGAGGTTGAGATTGATCCAGCCCATTCCACCAATTATCAAACTCTCCTCTTTGACCAACACATCTCCGGAGGCCTGATCCAGTACAGTCAACCAAAGTTCATAAGTCCCAGCATCCAAATCTTTTGGAATCGGCATCGGAAATTTACCCACAACCGTCTCGTCAGTGTCCCATTCAGACATGTCATACCAACGATACCCCGGTTGAAAAGCACCACTGGTCATCACTTGATTCTGTTGAGTCAGTGCGAAAATGACCAAGACATCTTCAACCCGTTTCTCTTCAATGGTCCACCGTTGTTCAATGAAGAGTGCACCGCCTGGGGCAACATGAGGAGAGGTGATTTCTATATTCGAGAGATGTACATCGCCATTGAACGACCACCCCTCTTCTGTATCTGAAGGCCGTTTGGGATGAATAAACAAATCTCGACGCACGTGGTTTCCGATGTGCAGTTTCTTCTTGGATACTGGATACCCCGGAATTTCCAAATAATCTCTGGCCCACTCAACGTTCTTCTTAACCTTGGAAGTTCTAGCCCATCCACCGTGAGAATGAGCAAATTCAGGCTTTCTCTCTTTGAGAACGTACTCTCGTATAAACTTTCTATTGTAGTCAGAATGACGAGCAATGGGGACATCTACCAACCCTGCAGTATCGACGATATCCCAACCACTGTACATCATATGTGCACCCATGTCTACATCGAGTAAGGTGATGTGGTCCACATCGAGTCTGCGCTGAACCCATTGCATGTATCGAACACGTCGGTGCACGTCGGCAACGGTCGTTTCTGGTGACCCCACAAACCGAGCCGACTCTTGAATCTCAGAAATACCGAACAATACAAGAAGCACACCTGCAAACCCGTGAGACACTGTCACTGTTCGATTCGATACACTCCACTGTTTTCTAGGCAAATGAGAAGCCAACTCTAGCCCGCCCAGTAACAATACCGGGAGCATAAACACCTCAACGGTATGAAACCAACGGTGTGCCTTCATCCAATCTCCGCCCGAGTAGACTACAAAGAATACGCTCGAGCATCCACAGAGCCAGAGCAGACTTCGTGCGCGCCACCCTTCCCGTGTCAAAGAAGTCAGTCCAACTGTAGCGGCGACCAATAGAATAGACAGGACGCGTATCTCTACCCAGTTTTTAGAGATATCTCCCCAAAATTCTGGGCCTCCACGCCATTGACCATCCCACATAACAAGGCCCAAAATCCAAAGGGTAGAACCGATGACCAACCACCGTCGCCAGCCCTTTTGAAAACCGTTCATTCCGATTGTTAGCAACGGCAAAAACCATCCGAGATGGAGACCCCACTCTTTCCGCCCTAGTACCGCGGACTTAAACTCTCCTGTAAAGACGTCGTGCTCTGTTAAATACTTGAGGATGTACTTCCATCCCCGTACATTCCATCCAAACGGTTTGAATCGATTTCCCAACCCCAATTTGGCATAGTACGTATTCGGATACGCCCAACCAAAATACTCGTATCTCCACCACTGATAGAGGCCAAACGGCACCAAAAACAATCCCGCCCACATTGGGATTCGAAGCCATTTCCGATCGACCACGGCAAATACAGTCATCGCCACACCAGCCAAAAGTGCATACATCATTCCTTCCGGACGAGTCATGCTCACCAGACAAAATAGAATGGCTGACACTGGATACCGCTCTGAATCCTCTGCCTCAACGAGAACACGCCATAAACCGATGGCCAGTAGAAATCCATAGAGAGAGTTCTCCAGTCCTGCACCGCACCAAATGATAAAGTTTGGAGATACCACCAGAAGCAATGGGGCTAACATCGCCAATCGCGTAGGAACACCCGTCCGCTGAACAACACCAAAGATGTACGGCAACGTTGCAATGCCAAAGATGGCGCCCCAAACCTTTGCGGACACCCAAACGGATAAACCGACAAAGTGACAAGCCGCCATCAGAAAAGTCCACAAAGGATTGGAAAAGCCTTCTACCCGTTCGCCGCCTGGATATGCAACAAACCCTTCCCCCTCTGCAAAATGCTTGGCATAAGCAAAGGAAATACCGGAGTCTTCAATGAAAAAGGGTTGTGGTATACAAAAGAACAAATAGTGAACAACAAATGCGACCGACAACCAAAAAAGCGCTGACACCTGCCAACGCTCTTCTGAATTCAGTTTTGAGAATTGATGTGCCACAGACTGGAACAGTCTATCCATTGTGGTCTCCTCAGTAGACTTCTAGAAACACGGTTAGATTGTTTTACCACCGCTGTTTCCAGTTGGAGGTGGTGGGGTATCATTTGAGGATCCAGAAGATTGTGCCTGAGCCGCAGTCGTTGTCTGACCAGACTCTTTGGCCAATTTGGCCTGTCGCGCCGCCTCAAACCTAGCCCGTGCACGAGCCTTCGATCCCTCTTCTCGAAGATTAGCCAATTTATTGTCCAGATTATTGTCTGCGAGCTCTGCACCAACCCTAGCCTCCGCTGCCTTTTTCTCTATCGAATCACGAACATTGGCCAACGCTTGGATATCCGCGTCTACAGACAAAGAACTGAGC